>NZ_JBFRIY010000069.1:35825-40145 GCF_041468565.1 Shewanella sp. 10N.286.54.B9 | reverse complement strand
CTAAGCTCGAAAGATCAACAGCCACTAATACCAATTCCTTTAAAGATATACTCAGTTCAACGCTTTCTCGGGGCTTTCAATTCAAGACGCATTGTGGAAGAAATGGTGATTCCCTTTTAAGACAATACAACGTAGCGGCGAATGTCCTGAGGCGCTCACAACGTGCGGCTGATATTTAAGGCGTGGGGAAATCACTTAATTCCGCGCATGTGCCACTCGATATTCGACTAAATGGTCTATTTTGTTCCATACAAAATAAGACGTTCCGATCCTCGTTGGCAGTCGGATTTAGGAGGTACGAAACCAAGGATGGTCGAAGGTAGAATAATGCAGGCGCAATTATCGAGAGCGGAGCAGGATGCCAGAGCCGAGAATAACGATAAGCGATAAACCACTGACTTGTCTAAAGTGATGTTAACTCCCGCTGAATGAGCAACGCTTTAATCGAATTAGTATAATATTATCGAGTCTATCCTTTGATGAATCGAAGGCATAAAAAAACCTCCAATTAAGGAGGTTTTTATTAAGTTATTTTGACTAAGTCTAAAATTAGAACTTCTGGTTCAGTCTTAGATAGTAAGTACGACCTAGTACATCATATAAACCAGTGTTGGTATCACGGTAACCCGCATAGTTATACCAAGATGGTGCTTCTTCATCAAAGATGTTATTCACACCAACAGTGACGCTGCCGTTCCAATCATGCGTATAGCCTACTTGGAAGTTGTGCTTCATGTAGCTTGGTACGTCAATAATGTAATCATAACCTTCATCACGCAGATCTTGGCCTGATTGGCTACCAATATATACGGTAGTCCATGCTGCATTAAAGTTATTCAAATACCAGCTTGCTGCAAAGTTACCACGCCAGTCTGGATAATCTTGAGTCCCTGCATATTCAACTGTTTCAGATCCAGCATCGGCTTGCTTATCGAAAGCCAATACGTGTGAAACATCTAGCTTAAAGTTAAAGTCACCAAAGCCAGTTTCAATATTATATGCGGTTGCAAAATCAAAACCTGAAGTTTCAACTGATGCAATATTCTGTACACCTGACTCAATGTATTCAATCTTACCGTCAGCGCCACGATGAACTTTGTCTGAGCTACCGTTGATCTGCTCATCATATAAGATATCGTCGATACCAACTGACTCAATCTTGTTATCATATACAATTGAGTAGTAAGAAAGCTCTAGGTTCCAAGCATCTGTAACGTTCCACACACCACCGACAGTGAGAGAGTTACCCTCTTCAGCTTCTAGATCCGGGTTACCACCAAACCAAGTCTTATATTGATTTGAAGGAGAACAGTAATCAGCATCAGCATCATCACCGTTAGCGCCACACCACACTGGATCATAACCACTTTCGAAGCTTAAAGACTGTGATGAGAACATTTCGCCCATGTTTGGCGCACGGAACGAGTCGCCATAACTTGCACGTAAAAGTAATGAATCAACTGGACGCCAGCTTAAACCAAACTTAGGTACTACAGCATCAAATGTTGAGCTCTCTGTCACTTGGCCTGTTGCGCCTGTTAAGTTACCTTCTTGCTCATAACGCTCGTAACGAACTGCGGCTGAAAGTTCAAACTCAGCAGGTAAGCCCATTTGAAACTCAACATAACCAGCGGTACGATCACGTGTTGCATCAACATCATCACCACCTGAACCACCAGAGATAATGCCAGCCGCAGATTCAGGGTCACTCACTTGAGTGAAATCAATCATTTCATATTCAACACCACCAACCATAGCCAATGAAACATTATCAGTTTCAAATACTAATGTTGAAGCAAGTGCGTCAAGCTGTGTGCTTTCAAACTTACCTTGGTAAGTACCTGTATGTTGCGCAGCTCCATAAAGACCTGCCATCTGTCTTTCCCACTCTTCGTATGACAAGCCTTGAGTATTGAAGACGTCATATTTACCCGTATCGATTTCACTTTGAATAATATTATCGTTAATCAAATTGTAACCGAAAGAGTTTGTGGTTGATGCAGAATGCTGAGCATTCACTTCCCAGTCGACACCGTTACCGACATCGCTAAAGCCAACGAAACCACCAAGAATGTCGTAATTATTTGTTTCTGTTAATGTATCACGCTCACCAATCTGCACAGAACGCATGTAGATAGTCATGTCAGCGCCTGTTGGATTGTACTGATTATCGGCACTCATTACTGGGTAGTTTGTTGATACTGGCGTACCTGCATAACGGGTGTTTGTTTCAGTTAAAGATGCAGAACCGCGACCGCGGAACTGAATGTCTTCGGCAATTTCATAGCTAAAGTTAGTCATGAAAGAGTTACGAGTCACATCACCAAATAGCTTAGTGACTTCACCGTAGCTATAGAAACAACGGCCGTTGTTTGCGCCATCAGTACCATCTGAAACATTTTCTGTTTCAGCACACATTTCTGAATTAGAGTAAAAGTCATAAATATTGCTTGGTGTACCGTCTTCATTGAAAACAGGATTACCATCAGCATCAACTTTTTGCACACCCGTATCATAGTAACCATTTGGAACTGAACTGAACGAGCTAAAATCGCCATAAGATGGATCATCCATCTTCCAAACATCACGGTCCATTACATTTTTAGTGTCATAGTACTCATAGGTAAAGGTGATATTGCCTTTATCTGTGTTGTAACCAGCAGCGATTGAAAATCGGTTTGCGTCGCCGCCTTCAATGCTTGGCTGTTCAGTACTAAAATCAAGCTGAACACCTTCAAACTCTTTTTTAGTAATAATGTTAATTACACCAGCAACGGCATCTGAACCATATACTGCCGACGCACCATCACGAAGGATTTCGATACGCTCTACAATCGCCATCGGGATTTGTGAAGTATCGGCTACCGCACCTGAACTTGAACTAGTACCAGGCATACGACGGCCATCGAGTAAAACCAATGTTGCAGAAGCACCTAAACCACGAAGGTTTACACTGCTTGTTGCGCTACCGCCAGAACCATAGCCTGACATACCGCGCCATGAACCAAAACTGTTTACAGCAGAGTTATTGAGTACATCTGCAACCGTTTTTTCACCTGTCATCGCAATATCTGCTGCACTGATAACAGTAATTGGTGAAACTGTTTCCATATCTACTTGCTTGATACGAGAACCAGTTACTTCAATACGTTCGACACTCTCACCTTCAACTTCTTCAGCAAAGGCAACCCCTGATAAAGCCACACTTGTAGCTGCCACTGCAACAAGGCTTTTTCTTATTGCACTCGCAGTTAAGGTTACTGAGTTCATATATTCCCCTTCAGTTCCAAACTTATTGTTTAGAAATAGTTATAGTTATTTATTTTAATTAAAACCAAAGTTAATAGTTTCGAAATAATATTGTTAAATATGAAGCAAAGTGTCAACAGCGATTACATAAATACAACTTAAAAGATATAAATTGATACAAAGACAGATGTACAAAAACAATAAATTCCACACCAAAACCTTTAAATTCAGGAGGATACAAGTATACAAAGTTAAATTTAATTAAACATAGAAAGTGTATCAACCGCAGTTACAACTGTAATCAAAACTAGACAACAAAGTTACCAGCTTTTAACAATAATAAAGGGGCATCTCAATAAGACAGCTAAGTATTTTCTTATACATCAAGTAACCTACACCTATTAAATGGCCTTCCATTAACTATAACCATCGAAAACCAACAAGTGCTAGCTTGTTAATTAACTAGCCAATGAAAAACAATAACTACACAAAGATCTCAATTTGTAACCAACAATAAAAAATGACTAATTATAATTGATAGGTTTTAACTTCTTAAATAAGCAGTTAATAATACTAATAGGCGCAAAGTTTCGGCCGCAAAGCGAGAACATATTGTTTCAAGATAAGTAAACGAGTAAAGCGCGAGAGAAACCTAGTTCAGCTCACAACTGTAGCGCCGGAGATGCTAAACTCTTCGGGTAAATTAACTTCTTACACAGATTAGTGTAACCCTAAACCTCCATCAAAAATCACCACAGAAAAATATCAGCTACAAGGGAGCTTATACCAATTGCATTAAATACTTGACCCGTTCACAGCCCCTCAGTCTTTTCAATTAAACGCGCGTTGATAAAGAGATGGTTATTCCCTCTTAAGCTAATGCAAAGCAGGGGTGGTAAGACTGAGAGCTCACGTAGTACAGCTGAGGTAAAAAATTGGCAAAACGTTGTATGCTTCGCTATAGGATTTGGATATAAGGCTAAATGGTCTATTTTGCTCCATACAAAATAAGACATTCCGGCCCTCCTTGGCGGTCAGATTTAGGCGGTAAGAGACCAAGGATGGTCGAAG
>NZ_JBFRIY010000069.1:21788-35126 GCF_041468565.1 Shewanella sp. 10N.286.54.B9 | reverse complement strand
GAGACCAAGGATGGTCGAAGGTAGAATAATGCAGGAGCAATTATCGAGAGCGAAGCACGACTACATGGATTTAGGAGGTAGAGTAATGCATGGAGCAATTACCGAGAGTGCCAGAGCCGATAACAACGATTAGCGATAAGCCACTGACTTGTCTAAAGTGATTTTAACGGCCGCTGAATGAGCAAATCTTTAATGGAGTTGGTATAAATAGCATCCATAAAAAAGGAGCCTTAAGGCCCCTTTCGTCAAACTTAGCAACGCCGCGTATTAACGAGTACGTGGGCAAAGCTCTTCTGTGCTGAAGAAGTATGCAACTTCACGCTCAGCAGATGCAACAGAATCAGAACCGTGTGCAGCGTTCTCATCGATGCTTTCAGCGAAATCTGCACGGATAGTACCTTCCGCAGCTTCAGCTGGGTTAGTAGCACCTAGAATTTCACGGTGTGCTAGAACAGCGTTCTCACCTTCAAGCGTCTGAACCATGATAGGACCAGAAGTCATAAATGCAACTAGTGCACCAAAGAAAGGACGTTCGCTGTGTTCAGCATAGAAGCCTTCAGCTTGCTCTTGGCTCAGGTGAACCATTTTAGAAGCGATGATTTTCAGGCCAGCAGTTTCAAAACGGTTGTAGATAGCGCCAATGTGGTTTTTTGCAACAGCATCAGGCTTAATGATAGAAAAAGTACGTTCGATAGCCATGAAAAGCTTCCTTCTTAGATAAACGGGTTTTAATTTCGCGCGGATTATACGAAATTAATGCTTAATTGCCTACCCTTATAGTGCTATCAAATAGAGATTAGTCGGTTTTAGCAATACAGAAAAGCCAATTAGATCACAGTTCAATGCTGAATGTGGCCTAGATATGGCTTCTAAACTTATCGCTTTGTGGATAAACAAGCCCGCTATGGGTGGGTTACTTGCGATTCTTGACCCACATAACACCCGCTGCAATAACGACTAATAATGCCAGAGCAGGAGCTAGATCCATAAAATGATGGAATAACCCAATGCCACCATGGCCTTCATGTGCAAATGCTAGCGTTGGAGTGAGTAAAGCTGTAGCAAGTATTAGAAACCTACTCATATTGATGTCCCTTTGTTTAACGGCTGAATCATATCACTTTTACCTTAATGCTAGGTAAAGTGCTTCCTATTTAACTAGCCTAAAATCAAACAGAGTGAGTGAACTTGATGTCGATCAATCCAGGGTTTCTTTCACTTATTAGATCTAGCTTTACATGATTTAGATCACATCTGTATAGAAAACCATGACAAATAGTCTCACTTCTCGTCAATCCAGTGAGCTTGAATAGCTTCCAAAACCCGTTCATTACAATGGTTAGGATCATCATCAAATGCGTCGAGTTTAATCACCCACTCACAAAGATCAGTAAAGCGAATTATCTCAGGGTTAATATCTGGATAAATTTCTAAAAGCTCTAATGCAATGTCTTGCGAATCAATCCATTTTAGTCCCATGCTCATCCCCTTCAATGCAAAGTAATTTGAGTATAAACCAATTCTAGTACCGGCAAGATAGCTTGAGTAGAATTGCTGGAATTACTGCAAAAAAAAACCAGTAGGTTCACTACTGGTTTAATTCTGAAATTGACGGTCTAGTGACCTTCGCTAACCATGTTTATGGTGTACTTTGGTATTTCGACGACCAAATCACTATCTGGGACTTTTGCTTGGCAAGACAAGCGACTTTCGGGTTCGAGTCCCCACGCTTTATCTAACATATCGTCTTCGAGCTCGTCACTCTCTTCTAGCTCATCGAACCCTTCACGTACGATGCAATGACAAGTCGTACATGCACAAGATTTTTCACAAGCATGTTCAATCAAAATACCGTTGCGCAGTGCAACATCTAATACCGTTTCGCCTTCAGTGGCTTCGACAACTGCGCCATCGGGACATAAATCTTCGTGGGGTAAAAAAACTATTTGTGGCATATTGAAACCTATATATTGTCAACTGACTGGCCTTTAAGCGCCAGTTTGATTGAATTATCCATACGCTTGGCAGCAAAGTCCTGCGTCGCGGTATCTAATGCTTCGATTGCTTTTTCGATAGCATCTGTATCTTGTTCGCCTGCAAGCTGCGCTAGCGACGCCATCGCGCCCTGAATGCCATTAAGCTCATCAGTCGTCAGCAATTGACCATCTTTGTTCAACGCTGCGCTCAATGACTCTAGCACCCTTGCTGCTTCGACTTGCTTCTCGGCTAACATACGACGAGAGATATCCTCTTTCGCATTCGCCATAGAATCTTTAAGCATGCTTCCAATTTCAACATCTGATAAACCAAATGATGGTTTAACCTGAATTGTTGTTTTAACGCCGGTCGACTTTTCCATTGCGGTCACACTTAACAGCCCATCAGCATCAACCTGGAAGGTCACTCGAATATGTGCAGCGCCTGCCGCTAACGGTGGGATCCCTTTAAGCGTAAACCTAGCAAGTGACCGACAATCAGCAACGAGTTCTCGTTCACCTTGTACGACATGGAATGCCATAGCCGTTTGACCATCTTTAAAAGTGGTAAACTCTTGGGCCCGAGCAACTGGAATAGTGGTGTTACGAGCAACCACTTTTTCTACCAAACCGCCCATGGTTTCAATACCTAAAGAGAGCGGAATAACGTCAAGCAAAAGTAAATCGGACTCAGGCTTATTACCAACCAAAATATCAGCTTGAATTGCTGCGCCTATTGCAACAACTCGATCTGGATCGATTGATGTTAGCGGAGTTTTACCAAAGAAGTTAGCCACCTCTTCTCGTACTAACGGTACGCGAGTTGAGCCGCCAACCATCACAGTTTCTATCACTTCATCGCTGCTTACACCTGCATCACGTAATGCGCGACGACAGCTAGAGACTGTCTTCTTAACTAATTTACTGATCATCTCATCAAACGTTGCACGAGAAACATTGAGGGATAGGTCATTACCGCTATCATCTGTAACAGTTGCAGTTGTACTGTCACCATCGGTTAATGCTTCTTTCACCTTACGCGCTTCGATAAGTAGCTTACGGCTTAAGCCCGCACTCACCTCAACTAATGACCATTGCTGTTGAAAGTAGGCTTGTAGCATATGGTCGAAATCATCACCACCGAGCGCAGAGTCACCGCCAGTCGCTAGCACTTCGAATACACCTTTGTTGAGGCGTAAAATTGAGATATCGAATGTACCACCACCGAGATCATAAACAGCAATAACCCCTTCCTGACCAGAATCAAGTCCGTAAGCAATTGCTGCAGCTGTGGGTTCATTAAGTAATCTAAGTACTTTTACACCAACAAGCGCCGCAGCATCTTTAGTGCCTTGACGCTGTGCATCATCGAAATATGCAGGCACTGTAATAACGACGCCTTCTAGCGTGCCGCCTAATGTCGATTCGGCACGCTCAACCAAAGGTTTAAGAATATCTGCAGAGACTTGAACCGGGTTTACTTTACCTTTAGGGGTAATAAAAATAGGTAAACCATTGTCGCTGGCTTCAAAGGCATATGGCAGTGATTGAGTGCCAGACTGAATATCTTCTAGGCTGCGGCCCATGAAGCGTTTTACTGAAACGATAGTATTTTGTGGGTCTTGCGCAGAAAAAGCTTCAGCTTCACGTCCGACAAATACGCGATCTTGGGTATAACGAACAACTGAAGGCAAAGAGTGATGTTCACTTTCATCGGGTAATGTATTTGCAACGCCACTTCTGACAGCTGCAACGAGAGAGTTAGTCGTACCTAAATCGATACCCACTGCCAATCGGTGTTGGTGTGGAGCTGCAGCTTGTCCGGGCTCTGCTATCTGCAAAAGTGCCATATATATCCAACTTAAAAAAATGTTGGCTCAAGCATATTGAGCCAACAGAATTATAAAATAACAACAAGCTGCTTAAGCTAGAAGCGCATCTTCTACTCTTGCTAACTCATCTTGTAATTTCGCCATAAACTTAAGTTTACGAATTTGGTCAGCCGCCTGCAAATGATCGGATGCTAAATCACTTTCCAACTGCACTTTGAGCACCGATGTGATCTGCTTAGCAAACGTATCAAACGAATCATAAAGCGCTTCAATCTCCGCATCAGGATCATTGCTATCGCTAATATCTTCAAGCGATTCACGCCATTCCATCTGCTGCATCAAAAACTGTGTATCTTTTAGCGTAGTAGACTCGTGACTTAGCTCTATTCCCTTAAGGGCAAGCAAATGTTCAGCGCGTTGGATCGGGTTTTTCAATGTTTGATAGGCGTCATTGATTTGTGCAGTACGTTGCACTGACAATCGTTTATCTTGTTCGCTTGCATTAGCAAACTTGTCGGGATGAACCGCCCTTTGCAGTTCGCGGTAGCGTTCTGCAAGAATGGCGGTATCGACATCATAGGAAGGAGATAAACTAAACAGCTCAAAATAATTCATAGTTTAACTTTCAAAGCTTATACGGTAAAACTCTCACCGCAACCACATTCGCCTTTCGCATTAGGGTTGTTAAATTGGAAACCTTCGTTAAGGCCTTCTTTAACGAAGTCCAACTCAATCCCTTGAAGATAGACAAAACTTTTTGCATCGATGATGATCTTTACACCATCAACGTCATATAGTTCGTCATCGTCATTTAAGTCATCAACAAATTCAAGTACGTATGCCATACCTGAACAGCCTGATGTTCTTAACCCTAAACGCAGACCTAAACCTTTGCCGCGGCTCACTAAAAAGCTTTTAACGCGTTCTGCCGCAGCGGGAGTGATACTAATTGCCATCTTAACTCCAGGTATTACTTCGATTGCTTAGTTTTATACTCATCCAGAGCAGCTTTAATGGCATCTTCAGCCAAAATCGAACAATGAATTTTAACTGGTGGAAGTGCTAGCTCTTCAGCGATATCGGTGTTTTTAATCGCACCCGCTTCTTCAACTGTTTTGCCTTTTACCCACTCAGTCACTAATGAGCTTGATGCAATTGCACTACCACAGCCATATGTTTTGAATTTAGCGTCTTCGATAATACCGTTATCATCGATACGCAGCTGAAGCTTCATTACGTCACCACAAGCTGGTGCGCCAACCATCCCAGTTACCACTGAAGAATCGTTCTTATCAAATGAACCAACGTTACGTGGGTTCTCATAATGGTCGATTACTTTTTCGCTATAAGCCATGATACTACTCCAATTTATCTATTCGTTATTATCGTTAAGGTTAGTGATGTGCCCACTGGACTGAATCCAGATCAATACCGTCTTTGAACATTTCCCAAAGCGGAGACATTTCCCTTAAGTTACCAATAGATTCTGTAATTGTTTCTATTGCATGTTCGATCTCTTCATCAGTCGTAAAACGACCAATTGAGAATCGAATTGAGCTATGTGCCATTTCATCATTTAAGCCAAGAGCACGCAGAACGTAACTAGGCTCAAGACTTGCTGAAGTACACGCAGAACCCGATGAAACCGCGAGGTCTTTAAGTGCCATCATCAAAGACTCACCTTCAACGAAGTTAAAGCTGACATTTAAGCTACCGCAATGTCTTTGCTCCATATCGCCATTGATGTAAGTTTCTTCAATGTGGTTAATACCATTCCACAACTTGTCACGTAGACGACGAATACGCTCGTTATCTGACTCCATATCCGTTTTGGCAATCGCAGCAGCTTCACCGAAGCCGACAATCTGATGAGTAGCCAAAGTACCACTACGCATACCACGCTCATGTCCACCACCGTGCATTGCTGCTTCTAGGCGAATACGCGGTTTACGGCTCACATATAATGCGCCAATACCTTTAGGGCCATACATTTTGTGAGCAGAAATAGACATCAAATCTACTTTGGTCTTCTGCACATCAATTGGCATTTTGCCAACGCTTTGCGCCGCATCGACATGGAATACAATTTTACGTGAACGACAAAGCTCGCCAATTGCATCGATATCTTGGATAACGCCAATTTCGTTATTAACCTGCATAATGCTGACCAGCAAAGTATCTTCGCGCATTGCAGCTTCAATCATTGCAACTGGGATAAGACCGCTAGCTTCAGGTTGCAGGTAAGTCACTTCATAACCTTCACGCTCTAGCTGACGACAAGTGTCTAAAACAGCCTTATGTTCAGTCTTGCTAGTGATAATATGCTTGCCCTTCTTCTGATAGAAGTGAGCAACACCTTTAATCGCAAGGTTGTCAGACTCGGTAGCACCAGAGGTGAAAACGATTTCACGCGGATCGGCATTAATAAGTTCTGCGATCTGGTTACGAGCAATATCAACTGCTTCTTCAGCTTGCCAGCCGTAACGATGAGAACGAGACGCTGGATTACCAAAAATGCCGTCCATAGTCATACACTGCATCATTTTTTCTGCAACACGAGGGTCAACTGGCGTCGTCGCAGCATAATCTAAATAGATAGGTAGCTTCATCACACACTCCGTACTTTGTGGCAGCCATAGTGCTACCACTTACAACGTACAAAAAAATTATTTTTATGTTAATAACAGAGACGGCTAAATGCTGATTCTCTGTTCCTGCTGCAATTTATCTTGTTTTACAGAGATAAATTGCACATCTCTCTTTCGCATTAATCCGGCAAGCGAAATGCCGTTTAAAAAATCAGAAATCTGTGAACTCAGGTCGCCCCATAAAGAATGAGTCAGGCATCGCGTTCCGCTCTGACAATTCCCCTGCCCTTGGCAGCGTGTGGCATCAACTGATTCATCAACGGCTCGTACAACCATACCGACAGAAATTTCGCATGCATCTGTGCCTAAGCGATATCCGCCACCTGGGCCACGGACACTCGATACAAGACCATTTTTTCTTAGCTTTGCGAAAAGTTGTTCTAGGTAAGATAGAGAGATCCCTTGGCGCTCTGAAATGTCGGCTAATGGCACGGGACCATCAGTTGAGTGCATTGCAACATCTAGCATTGCAGTGACTGCATATCGACCTTTTGATGTAAGTTTCATTGCTACTACGTCTCCCAAAAAAGCATAGGCTAATTTCATCATACCTGAGTAAATTAGTCAAGTATTTAACCTAGTGGTTTGGTCAAGTATTATAAGGATCATGGCAGGAATTAAATACCCCGTCATTTTGCTGGGGTATTTAACCTGTTTATTAGGCAAGATTCAATGCCATTTATTAAAAATGGCGCACATAAAGCTAGATAATGGGATCAAACTCATCTAATGACTTCTGGCGCTTCTGTGCCGCGGCCAATTCAGCCTCACTAAACTCGTCAACTTCTAGCTCAGGGAGCTTCTCTGTGCAGACGCTACCGCCCAAAGTTTGAACAGCTTGACACACTTCTTGCACCTTCGAGTCCATTAAATGCATGTGATCTAACATTTGACCAATAGCATTCGCGACTGGGTCTGGGTTATCTGGCGCAACAGCGTAAGCATCAAAACCATACTTTTTCGCCATCTCAGTACGTCGGTCGGTCTGCTCTTTAGACTGCTCTGTAGGACTCGCTACTGCACGACCAGGGATCCCGACCACCGTGGTGTCAATAGGCACATCCTTTACAACCACCGAGTTGGAGCCAACACGAGCCCCATCATGCATGGTTATAGGACCAAGGATCTTAGCACCTGCACCAATAACTACGTTATTGCCTAACGTAGGATGACGCTTGCCAGACTGCCATGTGGTACCACCGAGCGTAACCCCGTGATAAAGCGTGCAATCGTTGCCGATTTCAGCCGTTTCACCAATCACCACGCCCATACCATGGTCAATAAAAAAACGATCGCCAATCGTGGCTCCGGGGTGAATTTCAACCCCAGTTAACCAGCGAGAAAATGTCGATAAACATCGCGATAACAGACGCCACTTGCGCACCCAAAGCTTATTACTGATCCTGTGGATCCATATTGCTTGCATTCCTGGGTAATTGAACAGTATTTCAATTGTCCCATTCGCGGCGGGGTCTCTATGGTAAATAGACGCTATATCATCTTTTAGTCTCGCGATAACACCCATGCTAACTACTTCCCTTTACTGGTCATTACTATCTTTTTTGGCAACAATCTTATCTACTGAAGTCAGAATTCCACGCAAGATATTCATCTCCTGACGCTCAATCCGTGCACGGCTAAACAATCGGCGTAACTTGGTCATAACCTGACCGGGATGCTGTTTAACGATAAAATTGGTCGAAAGCAGCGTATTCTCCATATGCTCGAAGAAGTTTTCACGCTCTTTTGAAAACGGATATTCATTATCAGGTTCGACAAAACCTTCTGGCTTATTACTTTCAAACTCTTTTTGAACCTGAGCTAGGTGTGCAACGCGTGCTTCATAACAGATGATTTGCACTGCTTGTGCTAAGTTGAGCGAAGTGTATTCAGGATTCGCAGGGATGGCGACATGATAATCACAGCGCTGTAGCTCTTCATTAGAAAGACCGTTATTCTCACGACCAAACACGATTGCAACAGGGCCTGTGAGCGAAGACTCAACCAGCTTTTCGCCCGCTTCTCTAGGCTCTAGCATTGGCCAGTCTAGAGTACGACTGCGAGCGCTAGTTGCAATCACTAAGCTACAATCAGCAATGGCTTCTTCAACAGAATCAACAGTAACAGCATGTTTTAATATATCTGAAGCCCCAGCTGCTAATGCCACTGAGTGACCATCTGGAGCAACCTTTGGCTCAGCCAAATATAGAGAAGACAACCCCATGGTTTTCATTGCACGGGCAGTGGAACCTATATTGCCAGGGTGAGATGTACCGACAAGAACAACGCGAATATTGCTGAGCATGAAATTACTTAATTTATATGAGAACACTTGAAAATATGTTACCACACAGCAGCTAATTTTACGTACACAAAAATCAGCATTTGATATAACCGAAAAAACGCGTATAATTCGGCTCCGATAATTTATATATCTGTTCTTTTACATCCAGGGGATTTGCAATGCTTCCAATGCATACTATTGCTGTGCGCGCCGCTCGCGCTGCCGGCCAAACAATTATACGTGCTTATGCAGAATTAGACCGTATTGAAGTAACTTCAAAAGGGACTAATGACTTCGTAACTAACGTAGATAAAGAAGCAGAAGCTGCAATTACCTACCAGATCCGTAAAGCTTACCCAGACCACACTATCATTGGTGAAGAGACAGGTGAGAACAAAGGCACGAGCAAAGATTACGTGTGGATCATTGACCCACTGGATGGCACTAATAACTTCGTAAGAGGTATCCCTCACTTTGCTGTATCTATCGCGATGCAGTTTAAAGGTAAAACAGAAGTCGCTGTTGTTTATGACCCAATCCGTGATGAGCTATTTTCAGCTGTTCGTGGTAAAGGTGCTAAATTAAACGACTTCCGTATCCGTGTTAAGGCTTCTAATGATCTAAGTGACAATATCATTGCCACAGGTTTCCCATTCAAGGCGAAGCAACACACTGAAACGTACATGAAGCTATTTGCATCAACATTCACCCAATGTGCAGATCTTCGTCGTGCAGGTTCTGCAGCACTAGATCTTGCGTACCTTGCCGCTGGCCGAGTTGATGGTTTCTTTGAAATTGGTCTTAAGCCTTGGGATATCGCTGCAGGTGATTTGATTGTCCGTGAAGCAGGTGGCACAGTAACTGACTTTACTGGTAACCATAACTACCTGACTTCGGGTAACATTGTTGCTGGTTCGCCAAAAACAACCACTGCACTGGTTAAATCATTCCGCCCATTATTGAGCGAAGCACTTAAACGCTAGTTATCAGTGCACATCTAGTTCAAACTAGATGAAGTGTTAAAAGCCGCCTTGATTGGCGGCTTTTTTGTATCTATCGCAATAGGACTATATAACTCGCTTGTTCTGTACAGAAACTAGTCTTACAAAATGCTGATTTCGCTAAATAAAACACGCAACTGTGAAAAGCATCACATCCCTCATGTCGCATTTTTAGCAATTACTGGTACTCTTTATTAAACGACTGCATTAGGGAACAACATGGACAAAATGTATCGAAAATACGGTATTACCAGTATCAAAGCCGTTGAACATTTAGTATTGATTATTATTGCAATTGCAACGATTGTCGCAATTGGTCAAGAGATAGTTCATATTTTTAAAGCTGGTGAAGTCGCTCTCGCGGATTTACTATTATTGTTTATTTATTTAGAAGTGTTGGCAATGGTGTCTCACTACGCTGAGTCAGGTAAGCTGCCTATTAGGATGCCGCTCTATATTGCTATTGTCGCATTAGCCCGCTATCTCATTCTAGATATGAAAGCGATGGATGATTGGCGAATAGCAGCCATCTCTTTCTCGACACTTATTCTGGCGTCCACCGTGATAGTGATCCGCTGGGGACAGTTGAAGTTACCTTATCCACGTCCTAAGGAAGATGATTAGTTATCTTTTAGCGCATCCAGTAAAAATGCTCAAAGCTTTTGCTTTGAGCATTTTTTATGTTCGTACTTGCGCTCAAGTCAAAAGTTAATGGCTACAAATGCGATCCGCAGCAGTTGCTATACCCGCTTCCGAATGAATAAACTTACCTTTTTTTTCTAGAAAAGCGATGAGTGCATCCGCATCCATCTCTTGAGCAGAACAAGTATGGTAGCGAGCCTCGGCACCAAACTTAGCATGCATTAGCGCTTTAAGTGCTTGCGGCGTTAATGACTCGCCATGTTCTAGCATCATTTCCATCACTTGATGGCCGTGTATTGATTCTGACATATTTCCTCGACATTTAAGCAGTATCTATTAAGCATCTTTATACTAAAAACTTATGCAGCAAACATTGATCTAAGCAGCAATGTTCAACTCTTTGGCTAACAAGTGCTGCAAAAATGCTAAAATAATTGCCCGTTCGCCTTTTGGGGAGTCATAAAGCTTTCGTTGAGTTTAGCTATCGACTAGACACAAAAAAGCCAGTCGTTTGACTGGCGTTTTACTTGGCGAAGAGTGACCGGGTTTTCCGTTACTATTGACCTTTTAACAACTCAGGTTCAACTAACACGCTATCATTATCATCAGAGATCCAGATTTGCCCTTCACAGATATTGATCTGTAAAGCCATATTCTTGCCGACGAGTTGTCCCATTGCTTTGACTGCGTCCTCTGGAATATTAGTTACCGTCAGATTGTCATAACGCTCAAATGCTGCCTCATTTTGCTTCCACCATATTGGTACGCTTCTGCCACCGTAGGTGATAAGTAAAACCTGTTTTGAGCGACCACAAGCCTTGCGTAACCACTTTTCATCACTTTGGCCAAACTCTACCCAAAGATCGATTTCACCTGATAAAGTCTTATCCCAAAGTTCGGGTTCATCTTCAACACACATGCCTTTACTAAAAGCGAGTGATTCGCTGGCATTCATCGCGAAAGCAAGTAATCTCACCATCATACGCTCGTCCGTCTCTGACGGGTGCTGCGCAAGTGTAAGCTGATGATCGTTATAGTAGCCGCGATCCATATCGGCGATTTGAATAGAGACTTTGAATACTGTTGCTTTTAAGGCCATAAGAATTTTCGACGAGATATTTGTGGCTAAGTGTACCCTATATCGACTAACAGAGGGGCTAAAGATAACTGCGCATTAATCTTAAACTGAAAATTTAAGTATCAGAATAAAATGACCGCTAAATAGCGCCCATTTTAAAACGCATTGCTTGCGGGAATAATACTAATAATCGATCAATTTCATTTGGCTCTGCATACACCAAGCAATGTTCTCCATCATCCAGTGCTTGCTTAAGTTCTTTATCATTAACGACTGCAACCCTAGCTGCATCTCGTCGAAGTAATTCATTAAGTTGGTGCGGCAAGTCAACGCAGCTAAAAATAGTGTCTAACTTTTGTAGGTATGGCATAGCGGCAATTGGCAGTAGTTCTGCTTCTATTTTAGTATCAAGCAGTACAAGTTCGCCTTTTACCTTGGAAAGCGAAAAGCTATCTTGATAATGCTTTGCAGTATCAGCATCAAAGCGTGACTGGTTAAGCTTAAAAAAACGTTCCCAAAATACTCGTCTTTCTTTGAACACAGGTAACCTTTGCTGAACATCGTTGCGGCGCTCGGCGATAAAGTCAAATAGCGGTGTAATGGATTGTGGTAACCATGATTCAAGCCGAGATCTTAGCTCTCGAGCAAAAACAGGTGCAGCTCCAGCGGTACTAATTGCTATCTGTAAACGACCTCGATCAATAATTGACGGGGTTATAAACCGACAGAAGTCAGGGTTATCGACAACATTGACCCAAATATTTCGTTGCTGCGCTAATGTTGCTAGCTGTTCATTCAGTGTCTTATCTGCAGTCGCCAAATAGACTAAGTCCCAGCCATTAACATCCTCAGAGTTAACTTCGCGCTCCTCAAGGCTAATGCGCCCCTTATGCTGATATGTGAGCACTTCATTGCTGCAATCTCTTGCTATCACATGAATTTCTGCATCAGTTCGGCTCAATAGCTCAAGTTTGCGGCTAGCCACATCCCCAGCGCCAACAATGAGTACTTTCAAAGATTGGGTATCTACAAACAACGGAAAATACTGCATTTAACGAACCTACCTCAGAGGGGGCTAATATGTTTTATGTAAGGGTTAATCTTTATCAATTGGCAATTGTCTCTCAAGCCAAGCTTTATAACCACCCGCTACTGAGACAACTTCGGAATATCCCATAACTTGTAGGTTTAAAGCTGCCATTGCGGACCGGTAACCACCTCCGCAATATAGTGCCAGAGGCATCGCTTTATCTGGAAATCGAGTTTCAATATCTCTTTCGATAATGCCCTTTCCTAAATGGTGGGCATTAGGTAGATGGCCTTTATTCCACTCATGATCTTCACGAACATCAATAAGCGTATATTTTTGATTAGCTTGGTATTGCTCAACCGTGATCTCCTTAATCTGAGGAAGAATACTCTCAACTAAGGCTAAAAATGCGGGGTTATGTTTCATCAACTGTATTTCTCACTTCTTTCTGCACTGCAATTCCAACAAAGCTCGAAACTTGCTTCGTTAACTTCATGGCAGTTAACGCATTTCCATTGCGGCCTCTCAGCATTAATAGAAGCCATCTGGGTTTTAGCATTAACGTAGTCAACTTCAGCAACCCATAGCTCGACATTTTGGATCCCAGTGGGTAATTCACCGACACCACCTAAAAGCGCCTCTCCTTTCACTTCCACTGCTATGCCACTTGATTCAAGCATACCTTTCCAAGTGTGGGCTTCTAATAAGTTTCCAGCTGCAAGTAACCGCATTTTATCATCCATGTTATTTCCTACTGCAATTGCTCTATTGGCAAGTTCTAATAACTACTACGGCTAATGATATCCAGATTACAGATTATAATTATCCTATTTTAGCTATTTTAGCT
>NZ_JBFRIY010000069.1:0-21111 GCF_041468565.1 Shewanella sp. 10N.286.54.B9 | reverse complement strand
AGCTATTTTAGCTATTTTAGACCGTCATAAAATAGCCTTCCATGCTACTGCTAAAACAATATCACTGTCGAGCGCTGTTTTGAGCTTTAATACAAATCACCACAATCGGCTAGATTACCAAGCAATATCAACTCATAAAGGATAAACATCCAGCACAAAAAACAAAAAGGCCACCTATATAAGGTGGCCTTTAGCACTAATAACAGTACTTTATGGCATCAAAGTATCTTGATCTGCGCCCTCTTTTTCAATCTCAACTGGCATCATGTGTTCACGATTGATCCCAAGTTTAATCGCTAAGAAACTTGCGACATAGATTGATGAGAACGTACCGACGAAAATACCCATAAGCAGAGCAGTCGCAAAGCCATGGATCATCGTGCCACCTTTAAGGAACAAGGCTACAACAACGACAAGCGTGGTACCTGTAGTAATAATCGTTCGACTCATCGTCTGAGTGATTGAGGTATTGACCACATCTTCAGGGCTACCTTTACGTAGCTTGAGGAAGTTTTCACGAATACGGTCAAACACAACAATGGTATCGTTGAGTGAGTAACCGACAACGGTTAACAAACCAGCCAGTACGGTCAAATCGAACTCTAGTTGGAATATTGAAAACACCCCAAGCGTAATGATGACATCGTGAGCCAATGCCGCCACAGAGCCTAATGCTAGACGCCATTCGAAGCGGAAAGATACATATATAAGAATACATATCAACGCCACTAGAACCGCTAAACCACCTTGTTCAGCAAGCTCTTTACCGACTTGAGGGCCAACAAACTCAACACGCTTTTGAATAACAGCAGAATCGAGTTGAGTCACGGCTTCCATAACATGAGCGACTTGAGTGTCACTCTTTACGTCTTCTTTTACAGGAAGACGGATCAGAATGTCGCGGCTTGAACCGAAGTTCTGTACCACTGCACCGTCAGTTTCTTCCGTAGAAAGTCCTTCACGGATAGCCACTAAATTCGCTGGGTTAGAAAACTCAAGCTCAACAACCGTACCACCGGTGAAGTCCAAGCCCCAATTTATACCTTTAGTTGCTAGAGACCCAAGAGAGCCCAGCACTAATATCGCAGAAAGGATACTAATAGGTACAGCATGGCGCAGGAAGTTGATAGAGCCTTTGATATTTAAAATCTGAAACATTTCAACTTCCCCTTAGATAGACAGTTTCTTCACGCGCTTACCACCCCAGATCGCGTTCACAATAGAACGTGTTCCGACAATAGAGGTAAACATCGACGTGGCGATACCGATCATTAAGGTAACCGCAAAGCCTTTAACAGCACCCGTACCAACCGCAAATAATATTAGTGCAGTCATAAAGGTAGTAATGTTGGCATCGGCAATGGTTGAAAATGCATTACCATAACCTTCATGAATCGCTTGCTGGATACTACGGCCATTACGCAGCTCTTCACGAATACGTTCGTAAATAAGCACGTTACCATCAACCGCCATACCGACAGTCAGCACCATACCTGCGATACCTGGCAGCGTTAAAACAGCGCCTGGGATCATCGACATAACACCCACAACCATCACTAGGTTAGCTGTTAATGCAAGGTTAGCAATAAGACCAAAACCACGGTAGTAAACCAACATGAAGAGAAGCACGACTGCCATTCCCCATATCATTGCTTGCATACCGTTTTCGATATTTTCAGCACCTAGGCTTGGACCAATAGTACGCTCTTCAACAATGTATACTGGCGCAATCAAGGCACCAGCACGCAGTAGCAACGCAAGGTTTTGTGATTCAGCATGACCAAGACCAGTGATGACGAAGTTACGACCAAGACGAGCTTGAATCGTGGCAACTGAAATTACTTCTTCAATCTTCTTCATCTTCACGCTGCCATCAGCGTTCTTCTCACCGGTATCTTTATACTCAATGAATAAAGTCGCCATAGGGTTACCTATGTTGTCTTTAGTCACATTGGAAAAGATTGAACCACCTTTAGAGTCTAAGTTAATAGACACTTGTGGACGGCTGTACTCATCGTAGCTAGGTTGTGCACCTTGGATATGGTCGCCCGTTAGCATCACAGCTTTTTTAAGCACGACCGGACCACCTTCACGGCGCTGATAAACCTCAGAGCCAGCAGGAACACGACCACTTGCTGCAGCTTGAGCATCTGCATTTTGGTCAACCATATGGAATTCAATTGACGCAGTCGCACTCAGAATTTCTTTTGCACGAGCAGTGTCTTGAACACCAGGCAACTCTACAATAATACGCTCAGCGCCTTGACGCTGTACTACTGGCTCGGCAACACCAAGTTCATTAACACGATTACGTAAAGTAGTAATATTTTGCTGCAGTGCTTCTTCCTTGATCTGTTTTAAATAAACATCACTCGGATTAGCAACCAGAAAATAATCATTACCAGAAGAGCGGTCGGTAAAGACCATGTCAGCGCTACGTGATTTTAAGAAACGCTCGGCATTCGCTAACGTTTCTGCATCACGGAACTTGATTTCGATGCCTCTGGCGCCATTACGAATACCCGCATAGCGAATTCTCTCAGCGCGTAAATCAGCTCTGAAGTCAGCCACTTTAGCTTCGGTCATTTTACGCACGGCTTCACCCATGTCGACTTCCATCAAGAAGTGAACACCACCACGTAAATCAAGACCTAGCTTCATAGGCGAACCGCCCATAGCTTCTAGCCACTCAGGTGTTGCAGGTGCAAGGTTTAGCGCTACCGTAAACTTATCACCAAGAGCATCGGCAATAGCTTCTTTAGCAAGCAACTGATCTTCACCATTGCCAACACGAACTAATAATTGACCATTTTCAAGCTCAGATCGCTTAACAGCAATGCCTTTGCTTACTAATACATCATTTACTGCCGACTGAGTCGACGCTGTCACCTCAGCTCCTCGGGTTGCAACCACCTGTACAGCATGGTCCTCACCGAATAGGTTTGGTATCGCATAGAATCCACCTATGGCGATGATAATCACCACCATTAGGTTTTTCCACATTGGGTATTTATTTAACACGCCATAGCCCTCTTGGCTTAAAGTGACTTAATAGAGCCTTTAGGCAATACCGCCGCAATGTAATCCTTTTTAATCGTGATTTCGCTAGTTTCATTAATCGCCAACAAAACGTAGTCGTTCTCATCACTGATCTTAGCAATCTTACCTAAAATGCCACCACTGGTTAGCACTTCATCACCTTTGCTCAACGAGCTCATTAGGTTCTTATGCTCTTTTACGCGCTTAGATTGCGGGCGGAAAATCATAAAGTAAAAGATAAGGCCAAAAATGACCAACATGAAAATAAGTTCCATAGTGCCGCCAGCGCCGCCTACAGGTGCATCTGCTGCATATGCATTTGAAATAAACATAGTTGTCTCTTCTTATTGTCTGAGTAAAAATTAATCGGTTAATTCTGGAACTTCAGGTACTTCCCGGCCTTGGCTGGTATAGAACTCTGTAACAAAGTCGTCTAATGTACCTGTCTCAATCGCACCACGCAAACCTTCCATCAATCTTTGGTAATAACGAAGGTTATGAATGGTGTTTAATCGAGCGCCTAAAATCTCATTACAACGATCTAAGTGGTAAAGGTATGCCCGTGAATAATTTTTACAGGTATAACAATCACACTTAGCATCGAGTGTTGAAGTATCATCGCGATGCCGTGCATTACGGATCTTGATAACACCTTCACTGGTAAACAAGTGACCGTTTCGAGCATTACGTGTTGGCATAACACAGTCAAACATATCTACGCCGCGACGTACGCCTTCAACTAAATCCTCAGGTTTACCGACCCC
Organism: Shewanella sp. 10N.286.54.B9; assembly: GCF_041468565.1. Classification (NCBI taxonomy): domain Bacteria; kingdom Pseudomonadati; phylum Pseudomonadota; class Gammaproteobacteria; order Alteromonadales; family Shewanellaceae; genus Shewanella; species Shewanella sp. 10N.286.54.B9. Next base: position 17,308 of record NZ_JBFRIY010000069.1, on the reverse strand, counting down.
CATCAAGTAACGTGGCTTATCCGTTGGGATTTTAGGGCAAACATGCTCGAGGATACGATGCATATCTTCCTTAGGCTCACCAACAGCGAGTCCACCGACCGCGTATCCATCAAAACCGATGTTAACTAGGCCATCAAGGCTTTCGTCACGTAGGTCTTCATAAACACCGCCTTGAATAATGCCAAATAAAGAGTTTGGATTTTCAAGCTTGTCGAATTCATCTCGTGAACGCTGTGCCCAACGCAGTGACATCTGCATCGATTTACGCGCTTCGTCTTCTGTTGCTGGATATGGTGTACACTCATCAAAAATCATCACCACATCACTGCCCAAAGAGTTTTGGATCTGCATCGATTTTTCTGGATCAAGGAAAACCTTTTCTCCATTAATCGGTGAACGGAAATGTACACCCTCTTCGGTGATCTTACGGATATCGCCCAAACTAAACACTTGGAACCCACCCGAATCGGTCAAAATTGGACGCTGCCAATTCATAAAGTCATGTAGGTCGCCGTGCTTACGCATGATCTCTTCACCAGGACGCAGCCACAGGTGAAAGGTGTTACCGAGTAATATATCAGCGCCGGTTTCACGTACTTCTTCAGGCGTCATCCCTTTAACGGTACCGTAGGTACCTACAGGCATAAACGCTGGAGTTTCAACAGTTCCGCGTTCAAACACTAAGCGGCCACGACGGGCGCGACCTTGGGTTGTATCTAATTCAAATTTCATTATTCACCTCGCCAGAGAAACAGTCTGACCTGAGTTAACTCATCAAATGAGTTGTAGATTAACACTAGAGATAAGGGCGGCAGATTGAGTATCAACCCTTATCAATAAAATAAGTACCAAAATGAGGATAAAAAAATACCCACCTCATCTATTTGGGTGGGTATTTTAAAGCATATTTAAAGATTAGTTCGCTTTTTTAGTCACAAACATGGCGTCGCCATAGCTAAAGAAGCGGTATTTTTGAGCAATCGCATGCTGATAGGCGTTTTTTACCTCATCGAAGCCAGCAAATGCGCTAAGCAACATTATTAATGTCGACTCTGGCAAATGAAAATTTGTCACCATTGCATCGACAACTTGGAACTGATAGCCAGGGTAGATAAAAATATCAGTATCACCACTAAATGCTTCTAACTCAGCTGCTGATGCTCTCGCGGCACTTTCTAGTGAACGCACTGATGTTGTCCCTACTGCTATCACTCGATGACCGTTTGCTTTAGTCGACGCAATGAGGTCAACGACATCTTGCGAAACTTCAGCCCACTCCGAGTGCATTTTATGATCAAGGATCTCATCAACTCGTACGGGCTGAAAAGTACCAGCACCGACGTGCAAGGTAACAAAGGCCGTGTTTACGCCTTTGTCTTTTAATGCTGCTAGCATTGCATCATCAAAATGTAAGCCCGCTGTTGGCGCGGCGACTGCACCAGGAGTTTGGTTGTAGACCGTCTGATAGCGTTCTTTATCTGCATCCTCATCGGGCCTATCAATATAAGGCGGCAATGGCATGTGCCCTACTTCTTCCAATACTTCTAAAATAGTTTTATCTGATTGTAACTCTAGTTCGAATAAAGCGTCATGACGGGCGCACATCTTCATTTCGTAACCATTATCGAGACAAATAATATTATCGACTTTAGGCGACTTAGAGCAACGGACATGGGCCAAAATACGTTTGTCATCGATCATCCGCTCAACGAGTATTTCTAACTTACCACCTGATTGTTTTTTGCCAAATAAGCGCGCAGGAATGACTCGGGTATTATTAAATACCATTAAATCACCAGGCTGCACTTTTTCAAGAATGGCGGTAAATTGCAAATCGGCTAATGCGCCGCTGTTACCATCTAACGATAAAAGCCTCGAAGCTGTGCGCTCTGCCGTCGGATAACGCGCAATAAGCTCATCGGGAAGTTCAAAAGAAAAATCTGCAACACGCATGGAAAGTCTCTACTGTCTCTAAATCGGCGGCCAGTCTATGACTAGAGAGAATGAAGATCAACAATTGAAGTACATTTATTCCGCATAATCATTCTAATATAGAGGTGCTAACGCTTTTTATTGGTAATTTGTTAGCTATATTACGCTTTATCCTGCTTTATCTCTTCGTCTGCGGTATCAGAATCTACGTCAAAATCTTCAATACGATAGCTATGCTGCTCAAAGGGAATATCTATGTCTACTTTTCTGCGCTGCGGCTGCTCTGTACGAGTAAGCTTTTTTGATAACCAGTTCCACATCATCCTTGATCCTCAAACCGTTAGTTGGATAGTTAAATTGTCATAAAGCGATGCACGTCCATGAAGCAATTCTTAAAATAAAATTTGTAATAAAGAATTTCCTTCGCATCGCGCTGCATGTTACCGTGAAAGTACTCATATCACCAAGTATAAAATATGAACTTTCTTGCCCACCTACATTTAGCTGACGTCAGTCAGACCTCTTTAGCAGCAAACATTGCTGGCGATTTCGCCAAAGGTAGTATCGAACACTTTCCAAAGCACCTACAACAGGGGATCTGGCTGCACAGGCAAATAGATCAACTCACTGACTCCCATGAACTCACGAAAGAGTTGTTACAGAAATTCCCAAAATCACTCACTCGAGCAGCGCCAATTATCATTGATATCTGTTTTGACCACATGTTGGCAAAATATTGGGATGAATATCATCATTTAAGTCTCGAAGCGTTTGCAGCCAAAGCTTATGATGCAATCGATGACTGTCAGCAACTACCTGATGGATTGCTATCTATTGCGCCTAAAATAAGGAAAGAGAACTGGCTCGTCGCCTATCAAAGCCGTAAAGGCCTCAATCAGACTCTCGCTTCTGTCGCTAAGCGGGTTTCTAAGCCTGAAATATTTAACGGTGCTCAAGAAACGGTAAAAAAATTGGATATCGAAATAGAAACAGCTTTCCGAACTTTTTACCCACAATTGATGGCATATAGTCGTCTGTGGACACGTAACACACCTCAAAAATATCTAGGATGAGTATAATTTTTAAAGAATGAATGGAAGTATAGGAAAAGAGCAGCATAATACTACCGACTGCAGCGACGAATACTCAAGCTATAGCAAGGCGCACGGTAGTATTGCAGATTGAGCTAGTTACTCTTTATAGAGTTTGAGGTTCCTCTATCTGCAACGTTTCCAGCGAACCTTTCCGCACCATCCCTTTCTCTGTCTCGCTGTTTTTGAGTAGTACAGCGACGGCTTTTCATATGCGTACCAGTTCTTCTAATTGATTGGCATTGATAACCTATCGCTGCAAACGCTTCATCTTTTTCAGCTTTGGTTGAAATCGTTGCTGCTTTACTATCATTAGCTACTTCAGAATTAACGGTAACAGGTGTCGAACTACATGCAGCACTCGTTAACATTACACCTAAGAGCGATAATACCCGAACATTTAATAATTTGCTTTTTATCATATAAAAGCTCCATTGTTTGTAATTACCCTTCTTTGCAAAGGGCAAAGCTTCCAACCATAGAAGCTATATTCTTTTACAGCTAAAACGCCAAATAAATCAAGTTACTTAATAATAATCATTCAAAATAATGACCTACATCCAAAAAACCTAGACTTTAGCACTACGGAAAGGGTCGACTTATCTATATATTTCAGGAAGAATATCTATTCCTTGCAGAGGAATATTTGTTAGAATTGCGCTGTAACAGGAGAACCCATGCAAATATTCACCTATCAGCCCCCTACTATTCCTTGGTTAGATGTTCGTTATGTCGACAGGGACATCATCATCATTAATAAGCCTTCAGGTTTACTGTCTAATCCAGGTATAGCGGATTATACCCATGATTGTGCATTGACTCGGATCCAGCAACGATTCAAAGATGCTATTTTAGTGCATCGACTAGACTGTTCAACGTCAGGGATTATGGTATTTGCTCGAAATAAAAAGGCAGAGTCCAACCTGAAAACTCAGTTTCAAGATCGAAAAACACAAAAAACCTATATCACTGAAGTCAGTGGCCATCTCAAAGATGCACAAGGAATGATTGAATTGTCTATTGCGGCCGATAAAACCAATCCACCAAAGCAGCAAGTTTCAGCGACAGGTAAGGCGGCAATTACTCATTTCAAAACACTAGAAGTTAGAGCTAACAGCACGTTAGTAGCACTTAAGCCCGTTACAGGCCGAACTCATCAGCTACGAGTGCATATGCTAGCGATCGGCAATCCGATTTTAGGTGATGACTTTTATGCAGAACAACACATTATAGATGCAGCACCTAGATTAAAGCTCCATGCCCAGTCTTTAAGCTTTATCCATCCATACAGTGGCAAACAGATGCATTTTTCGAGTCATTGTTCTTTTTAATTCGATAGGCTAAATAGTATTAAACGGGTACAAAAAAGGGACGTTTAGCCCCTTTCTCATTGATTCACTAAAAACTTAAAAGTCTAAGCGGCTTCAACGTCATGTTTAACTGCGGTGTAATAGCATAAGCTGGAATTGCAAAACATAAGGTCATTACTGGCTGTGAGCATAAAATATTCGCCAAAAATATTGCCACCTTTGTCCTCTAGCTTTACGCCATCATCTGTATGCTCAGAGGTCATTTCATCTAAACTGTGGCAACCATCGTTATACCAAGTCTCTAAATAATAGGTCTCAGCCTGCTTATAAACTGTAATTTTATCGCCTAGTAACGGCCTTTCATCGACCCAGCGACCGACGATTTCTCGGTTTTCAACAGCGTCAACTTTCGAAAATAAACGCTTACGCTTTTCAACTACTGACATCTCCATCTCCTTGAGCTTGGTGCGGTTCTCAATTTGAATAACTTCTTTTGCCTTATCGCGTACAACAGCCATCGAATTATCTACCCCGAAACAGTTAACCAATCATTGTTTTATTATGTATATCAATTGTTAAAACCGGTAATGCTATCGCTAAAGCGATTACCTTGTAACTTAAATTGTATCGCACAATAAAAATAAAAACGCGATTCAAGTCACTTTATATGCATTACTTTAGTAAATTTGAATAAAAACGCAAGTGCAACAAACCGTAACGAGTTTTTTAGCCTATTCATCGAAAAATTTGATATAACTTTGTTTGATTATAAAAACAAAGATGAACATATCAGCAAGTTCGCTGCTCTACTTTATAGCGACGTTATAGGACAGATAATGAAATTCAATCGCAGACACTTTCTAAAAACTGCCGGTATCGCCGCAGCAAGCCTTGCCACCCCCTCTTTTGCTGCAAGCTCAAATACTGTGCCACCTCCTCCAACCCAGGGGAAAAGTGTAATGGGGCTGATAGCCCCAAAAATGGAAACGGTTAGAGTCGGGTTTATTGGTGTTGGCCAACGTGGCTCAGGTCATGTGAAGCACTTTTGCCATTTAGAGGGTGTCGAAATTGTCGCAATATGTGATACCGATACAGCAGTACTCGACAGATCGATTGCATTTGTAGCTGAACAAGGACTAAAGACACCTGCGCGCTATAGCGGCAGTGAAAAAGCTTATCTTGAATTACTCAGTCGCAAAGATATTGATATCGTGATCATCTCAACCCCATGGGAATGGCATGCTCCAATGGCTATCGATACCATGGAAAGTGGTAAGCACGCTTTTGTTGAAGTACCACTCGCGCTCTCCGTCGAGGAGTGTTGGCAAATCGTTAATACTGCCGAGAAAACTCAAAAAAATTGCATGATGATGGAAAATGTCAATTATGGCCGTGATGAGTTAATGGTACTTAATATGGTTCGCCAAGGCGTGTTTGGTGAACTGCTGCATGGAGAAGCGGCATATATTCATGAGCTTCGTTGGCAGATGAAAGAACTCAATCAAAAAACAGGCTCATGGCGTACCTATTGGCATACTAAACGTAATGGTAACCTATACCCGACTCATGGCTTAGGGCCCGTCTCGCAATATATGAATATCAATCGCGGTGACCGTTTTGATTACCTCACCTCAATGAGTTCACCAGCGCTAGGTCGGGCATTGTATGCACAACGTGAATTCCCAGAAGATCATGAACGCAATCAGCTCAATTATATAAACGGCGATATCAATACCAGCTTAATTAAGACCGTTAACGGCCGTACCATTATGGTACAGCACGACACCACAACGCCAAGACCATACAGCCGCCATAATCTGATCCAAGGTACTAATGGAGTATTTGCAGGTTTCCCAAATAGAATTGCAATTGAAAAAGGGGGCAACGGCAATTTCCATAAGTGGGATATGGATATGAGCAAATGGTACGACAAATATGACCATCCTCTTTGGCAACGAATGGGGCAAGAGGCAGAGAAAAATGGTGGCCATGGTGGCATGGACTTCTTAATGTTGTGGCGAATGGTGTACTGCCTTCGTAATGGCGAAGCCTTAGATCAAGATGTATATGACGGTGCAGCATGGTCAGTGGTCAACATATTAAGCGAAGTGTCGGTGAATAACCGCAGTAATTCAGTCAATTTCCCAGACTTCACTCGCGGCGCTTGGAAAACCGGTAAGCCTCTAGGAATTATTGGTGCTTAGCTCTACGCTTACTTGTCATCTCGTTAATAAAAAAGCCCCACAACACTGTTGTGGGGCTTTTAACCATAGCCAATAGGTTTATTAGCTATTGAATGAAATTGCTGATTAGCTCTCTTTACGTTCAGCAGCTTCGCATGCTGCGGCGGTAAAGATAACATCTGTAGAACTGTTTAAGCCTGTTTCAGCTGAATCTTGGATCACACCAATAATAAAGCCTACCGCTACAACCTGCATTGCCACATCATTTGATATGCCAAACAAGCTACATGCCAGAGGGATAAGCAGCAAAGAACCACCTGCCACACCTGAGGCTCCACAAGCAGATACCGCAGCCACAACACTCAGCAAAATAGCGGTCAATATATCAACCTGTACACCTAAAGTATTTACTGCAGCCAAGGTCAAAACAGTAATGGTGATCGCAGCTCCGCCCATGTTAATGGTGGCACCTAAAGGAATAGAAACTGAGTAAGTATCCTCGTGCAACTTGAGTTTTTCGCATAATGCCATATTAACTGGGATGTTAGCCGCGCTTGAGCGAGTAAAGAAGGCAGTAACGCCACTTTCACGCAAGCAAGTAAAGACTAACGGATATGGATTACGACGGATCTTGTAGTAAACAATTGCGGGGTTAACTACAAGCGCTATGATTGCCATTGCACCGAGAAGCACTGCTAGCAATTGAGCATAACCGGCAATTGCCGCAAAGCCTGTAGCAGCAAAAGTAGCAGATACCAGACCGAAAATACCAATAGGCGCTAAGCGAATAATAAAGCGTACCATTTGAGAGATACCATGGCTCACATCAGCAAAAACCTGCTTTGTTGAATCACTCGCATGATGCAGGGCAATACCTAAACCCACACCCCAAGCTAGAATTCCAATGTAATTGCCTGTCATTAACGCATTAACAGGATTATCAACAATTTTGAATAATAAAGTATTGAGGACTTCAGCAATGCCTTCTGGCGGCGTGGCACCTTGAGCGCCAGTCACTAGAACCAGCGTGGTAGGAAATGCAAAGCTCATGAGCACTGCGGTTAATGCCGCGCAAAAAGTACCAAACAAATACAACAGCACAATTGGGCGCATATTAGTTTTGGCATTCTTTTTCTGATTGGCAATAGAAGCGGCAACTAAGATAAAAACCAATATTGGCGCAATGGCTTTCAATGCTCCAACAAATAGCTCACCAAGAAATGCGACGTTTTCTGCACCCGTTTTTGAAACTGTCGCTAATACTACACCAGCGATAATACCCACGAGAATTTGTAATACGAGACTGCCACTTGCCATTCTGGCAAACAGTGATGTTTTTTGATTCATTACTTAACCTGTCTTTATAATTTTTAGTTTTTATTAATTTGATTTAAGGGCTAGCGATTAAGCAGTAAGCCTTAAATAAAATTAATCTTCCTTCAACAGTGTTTGTATCGGATGTGACCATAGTTGTCTACCTTTGCTAGACAATTAGAGCTGGTTATTACTCTGAGGTAGCATATTACTAACAAGCTACTAAATATTAGCAATGGCTTTTACTTTACTCGCGCCACGTAGCATCGCTTCAATAAGCTCATGGGCATCGAACTTTGTCAGCGCTTCATTAGCACCCACTTGATGGGCTTGGCTAACACTTATCTCACTCGATAACGAAGTATGCAAGATAATATAGGCATCTGCGATAGCGGGGTTATTCTTAACTTCAAACGCTAATTCATAGCCGTCAAGTCCTGGCATTTCGATATCACTGACTAAGATATCAATAGCATGACCATTTTTTTCAGCCCGCTCCATAATTGCAAGAGCGTGCTGACCATCGGCGGTCACCTGATAAGGGATGTTGATGCTATCTAACGCATCCGACAGTTGTTTACGGGCAACCATTGAGTCGTCTACCAGTAATATTTGTAGCGGCTTAAGCTGTTCACGCTGAACATCAGTCAAAATTGCCCGAGTTGTTTCAGGGCTAGCAGGAAACACTTTTGAAAGTAGCAGCTCAACATCCAATAGCTGAACTAATTTATCTTCGATACGTGTGACACCAGTTAAGAATGCATTTTTACCTAAGTTATTTGGCGGAGATTCAATATCTCGCCAATTACATTCGATGATTTTGTCAATTGAACGCACCAGAAAACCAATCACCATGCGCTGACAATCGGTAATAATAATATAACTGTCTTTTAGCTCTTCATCCGACATCGGCCGATAACCAATTGCGGCGGCCATATCAACAACGGGAATAGTGGTGCCGCGGATGGTTGCCGCTCCTAATATAGTCGGATGAGAATGAGGAATGACACTTAGCGGGCTATAGGGAACCAACTCCCTGACTTTTAATGTTCCCAGCGCAAAGAGTTGAGTATATGACAGCTGAAACAATAATAATCCTTGGGACTGCGTTGCCTTACTTTTCATTATATTGTTATCTCTTAGTTACTTAAGTCATCTAAATTTGCGCAAACAAACTTTACCTTAATCCTGTCAAACTCACAATTAAAGCTGTGATTCAATCGGTAATAATGCGATACAGTCAACTAAGAATTTGCGCCAAAGGCCTGCATCAGGCTCGCTATAGATCTCACGCCCTTTTAGATCGTCATGCCAAACAAGCTCATCATCTTCAAGTGATAATCGGTAGGTTTCTGCCGCTAAGCTAGTTTCAATGCCCTCAACCACTCCACCTGCTAATTTTTTATTGTGAATAATCAGCCCCATTTCTGTATTTAACCAAGCAGAACGAGGGTCAAAGTTAAATGACCCGACGAAGATGGAAGAACGGTCGATAATGAATGTTTTCGCATGTAAGCTACTCTTAGAACTACCCGTCCAGCTACTACTTTTTTTAACATTGAGATTGGCTTTAACTTCAAATATACGGACACCAGCCTCTAGAAGCCTTTTACGATAAGCCCGATAACCTGCATGCACAGCAAGTACATCTGTTGCAGCGAGACTGTTGGTTAACACCGTAACTTCAATTCCCCTTTTAACAGCATCAATTAGATTGCTCGTCCCCTCTCGAGTCGGGACAAAATAGGGCGATACAAGCAGTACCTCATTTTCAGCTTGAGACAAAAATGCGCCCAAGTCAGCCAACATACTGTCTGATTCAAATTGATGATTTTGTTTATCGGGTTGATCATAGATAAGTTTAGCTTGCCCCCAAAACCATGGCAGAGAGTGACTTTGCATTTTTTGGATCAAATCGCTGTCTAGTAACCGCTTAATGTAAGGGTTGTTGCGGTACTCAGCTTTAGCATTATCAACCACAGTCATTGCTTGTGCTAAATCTTGTTTACTCACCTCATACTTGGTAAGCGCATTGATGTCTACAGTCAGCGGGGCATTCCAATACAGGTCAAATTGATCTGACACCTCATCAACTGACTCCCCTATCGCCAATAAGTCAAAGTCTCCGAAATCAACATAGGTGTTATTTGAAAAATACTCGTTACCTATGTTGCGTCCACCAACAACTGTAAGCGTATTATCAACGGTAAGTGACTTATTGTGCATTCGATGATTTAGCCGAGAGAAGCTGCTAATAAAGGCGATGTTTCTAAAGGAACGCTCAAAAGATGGGTTATATAAGCGCACATCAATATTTCTATGCTTGGCTAATAAAAGCAAGGTGTCATCAGCGCCCTTAGTCGTCATGTCATCGAGCAGAATTCGAACTCTTACACCACGATCAGCGGCGTCCAGCAGGTGCCATAGCAACAATCGACCAGTATCGTCAGCGCGATAAATATAGTACTGCAGATCAATACTGCTTGATGCGGCATTGACTAAAGCTAGCCTTGCGATAAAAGCATCCACACCATCCGTGAGGGGCACCACACCAGTAAGATCTGGATTAGCCTTAAGATCGGAAGCCACATATTGTGAAAGCGCAGATTTGGGATCAACTGACAGCTTAAATGTTGCTGTCTTTTCAGGATAATGAGGAGCAGCTTGGCAGCCAACCAACAATGTAATGGCTGCCCAGAGCAATAGTAACTTTGCAGGAAAAGGAGATAGCAATCCGATTGCTTTCATTGAATAACTTCAGTTATTAACTAATACCTATTCTTGTAACGCATAAAGCACATCAAATGCAAATTGATCCCAGCCATCAGCGCTAAATGCGATATCACGAATTGCTCTTATCTGACTCACGGCATGCAATGGAGCTGCGCCGTTATCCATTAAATAGTAAGCCATGATCAAGCCAGTCCTATCTTTACCAGAGCGGCAGTGAATTAGAACTGTTTTATTTTGCGCTTCACATTGGCGAATATAAGCCAATGCCTGAGGAACTTGCTCTACGCAGTATTCTAGATCTCCCGCTTCAGGCGGCGCATTGCGCGAAAAAGGAATGCATTTGTATTCGATGCCTACTGAAGAAAAATCCTCATCTTCACAGGATTCACCATTATTAACTGAAAGAATGGCATCAATGCCCTCTGCTTTCAATTCTGATAAATCCCAAGCGTCTTTGTTGGGGCCACTGCGTCCTGCAATTTGTCCTTCTACTAACCAAAATAGGTGTTGCATACTTTGTCCTAATTAATCTTAGCGTTATACGAAGTAAAATTTACAATGGGTACTTATTTTTTTGCCCAAAGGTCAGCATTTGCCTTCGGCAATTTGTTGCGATGTTTCTTGCCAGTGCCAGCGGGTTTTGCCATCGGCTTCTCGATACGTGATGGACAATCTTCAGGCGCTTCAGCATCGGCTTCAAACCCTGGATGTTGTTCACGCTCAAGCCTTAGCTTGTTCTTTTTCTCTATCACTTTGAAATGTTGATACTCATCATGAGAAATAAGCGATAACGCTAGCCCCGCTTCGCCCGCTCGACCACTTCGACCAATTCGGTGCATGTAGTCTGCTGGGCTACGTGGTAACTCATAGTTGATGACGATTGGTAGCTTTTCAATATCAATACCACGAGCTGCGATATCGGTTGCAATAAGCACCCGAATTTCACCACGTTTAAAGCCATCAAGCACTCGCGTTCTTGCCCCTTGACCTTTATCACTATGGAAAATTTCTGCGGTTATGCCAGCATTATCTAACTTCTGAGCGAGGCGATTACAGGTATATTTTGCACTGGCGAAAATCAAGATTTGCTGCCAATCATTCTGTTTTATCAACTCAACTAACAGCGGTGTTTTTCGATTACGGTTAACAGTAATAACACGCTGAACTAAAGTGTTCTTCTCCTCACTCTGTAGCTGAACTTCTACTGGGTGATTAAGTAAGGACTGGGTCAGTACTGAGACTTCTTCAGGAAAGGTCGCTGAAAAAAGCAGTGTTTGTTTTTTAGCGGGTAATTTTTCTAGCAGCGCGGTTAACTCATCAGTAAAGCCTAGACTCAACATACGATCGGCTTCATCGAGAACAAGGCTGCTGACTTTATCAAGCTTAACAGCGTTACTAGCGATCAAGTCTAACAGTCTTCCAGGTGTCGCCACTAAAATGTCGGCGCCACCACGTAAACTCTGCATTTGACTGTTAGTTGATACCCCGCCGTAAACAGCCAGGACTTTTAGGTTTGGCTTTATGTTCTGTGCATATCGCATAAAGCTATCAGCAACTTGCTGGGCAAGTTCTCGTGTAGGAACCAATATTAGGCTAGATACACAGTTGCTTTGACGAGACTGCTTAGCAGATTTCGCAAGTAACTGAATAATCGGTAGTGCAAATGCTGCTGTTTTGCCTGATCCGGTTATCGCGCCGCCCAGTACATCTCTCCCTGCGATAACGGCCGGGATCATGCTCTGTTGAATTGCTGTTGGTGACTGATAACCCAATGCATCAAGTGTTGCTAATAATTCAGGGATTAGCCCTAAATCCGCAAAGTTTTTAAGTTGCGGCGTGTTTTCAGCAGAGGTTAAAGTCGCTGGCGTTGTTGGATCTGGCTGAGTCATATTTACAGGCGTGACCTAATCAAAAATAAGGCGGATATTCTACGCTAATATCGCTTAAAAAGCTTACCTTTGATGCTAAATAACACTCATCGACCTGTAAATTTCACTATGATACGAACTACCTGCTGATTAAATAAGTGAAATTCCCTCTAACTGCAACAGCTTTTGCTTCAGCGCTAAGCCATAGGCATAACCGGTTAATGTGCCATTTTTTCCTATCACTCGGTGACATGGCACGATAATAGCGATAGGGTTAGCACCATTGGCTGTCCCCACAGCTCTCACCGCTTTAGGTCGACCAATTTTCTCCGCGATATCGGCATAACTGCATGTATCACCATATTCTAGTTCGCTTAATGCATGCCACACTTGTTGTTGAAATTCAGTTCCTTGTGGTGCTAAAGCGACATTAAACCGTTGCCGCTTACCAGCTAAGTACTCAAGTAACTCATCTTTAGCTTGCTGTAGGTGCACTTCAGCAAGCGATGTCGATACACTATACCTAGAGGCTGTCAAAGATAACTCTCTTGTTTGCCAATCATCACCCGCTTGTGGCACAAAATTAAGGTGACTGATACCAGATTCATTGGCGCAAAGCGAAATAATGCCTGCACTCGTTTTAACATTGAGCTTGGCTAACGGTACTGGCTTCTTCATGATAAATTCCACAATTGAAATGTTAAGTAACTTCCCCACGGGCTAACGATTTTCGCTATTTCTTTGGTTAGTGCGCCGTAATCCAATGCCTCTGTTTCTCCTGTATTTTTCTGGTACTGCTGATAGAGAGCCAATACTCGTTTCTTGACGACCAGATCACCACATAACAATATGTCAGGATGACTTTCACCGCGCATTTGTGCATAAGCGCTGGTCCAAGGGCCAATCCCTTTTATAGATAACCAATCATTTAGCCCCCTATCGGGGTGTTGTACTACAAACTCACCTAAGCCGTTAAGTGCAAGCTTTCTTGCACCAGGCATTTTCAATTCATCTAAGCTAGCATTGGCCACGGCTTCAGCCGTAGGGAACAAGATAATCTCTCTGTCACTGATAGTACGACGTTCGCCGTAGGCTAGTACTAACTGATTTAATAGTTTTGAAGCTTGCACAATACTGACTTGTTGACCAAGTACAGCCCTGCAGCCTGCTTCAAAGGCTGACCAAGTACCTGGTAATCTTAAGCCTGGGATCATTAACGTTTTTAAGGGCGCAACTCCTGTTAACTCTTGCTCTATTGCCTGCATATTGGCATTTAGATCAAGTATCCTTTTAATATTACCAATAATAGCGCTAAGCTCTTTTAACCCTCGCTCATTTTCTAAAACTATATCAACGATAAAGCTGTTTCGCGCACTATTATGGTTGGCGTCGAAGTAACCACTTACACCATTGAGGCTAAAGCTGCGTCCGTAGTTGCTATCAGACGTTAACCACTCCATATTACTAACCGCTCTAACTTGATAAAAACCATGCTGTGGCTGCCATGCAAACGGCGGGCGGTATGATAACTCAACAGTTAATTTAACGGGTTCTGTTAAGTTAAATTGCGACACAGTACTTATAGACCCATCAGAGGAGCCTGAGTCGGGAACAAGAGATGCGGCCTGCTTCCTGAAGCTTGACGGCGTTAGTTTCAATGCCTGCTTAAAAGCCTCGTTAAAACGACGAATGCTGTTAAAGCCAGCCGCGAGTCCCACTTGAGTAATGGTCAACTCGGTCTGATGCAGCAATTGTTTGGCAAACATTAGCTGCCGATATAGTGCATATTGTTTAATAGAAGTTCCAACGCCTTCGCTAAAGAGCTTGCGAAGATAGCGACTACTTACTCCTAGTTTTTCTGACAGCTGTTCAATATTGATAGCGTCAGCACCTGTTAGTGCGCCATCTTCTATGAGGCGTATTGCCCTTTCTAAAGTAGTGAGAGTACCCTTCCAAGCGAATGAGCCTGGTGCACTGTCTGGGCGACAACGTAAACAGGGCCTTAGGCCCGCATTTGCCGCTTTTAATGGCGAATCAAAATAACGTACATTTTCTTCCTTCGGACTAACGGCTGGACAGATACTGCGGCAATAAATGCCTGTAGTGAGTACCCCAGTAAAAAACTGGCCGTCAAACCTCGCATCTCGCGCCAGCCTTGCTTTACGGCAAATTTCGCTATCAATTATACAATCGTGGTTGACCATCTTTTTTCCGAAGAATAATTAGCTTAAGTAAATATTATCATTTAACTGCGTTATAACTAGCGGAAAACGGAACTGAATATAAATAACGATTTCATGCCCTATTTACTCAAGACCTTGTATGCTAACGCTACTAAGCAACATTTCCGCAACGAATAAACACAGAGACAATAAATGTTTAAAAGATTTGAATCTTGGGTAAATGCCCTACCACCAGAAGAACCAGAACAACCACCAAAGGGAATATATGCCTTTTGCCGACACTATACCAAAGGCTTTGAAATTCCACTGGTTATTATGTCTATCTTAACCGCTTTACTGGCGATTTTAGAGGTGTCTTTATTTGGTTTTATGGGCGATTTGGTTGATCTGCTGATCAATAATGACCCTGAAACTTTATTCGAAAAAGAGGGAGTCAAACTGCTTGGAATGACTATTTTAGTATTAGTCGTTATTCCTGTTTTAGTCTTATTACATGCATTGATTGTTTATCAGGGCTTGCTCGGCAACTATCCTATGTCAATCCGCTGGCTGGCTCATCGTTATTTACTTAAACAAAGCGTATCGTTTTACCAAAATGACTTTGCAGGAAGAATCGCCACTAAAGTGATGCAGACTTCACTTGCTGTGAGAGAAACAGTTACTAAGCTATTGGATGTATTAGTTTATATCTTAGTATATTTCACCTCGATGGTGGTGATGATAGCGAAAGCGGATCTTAGGTTAATGTTACCTATGTTGGTTTGGCTTCTAATCTACATTGGCTTACAAGTTAGGTTTTTACCACAGCTGAAAAAGGTATCGACAGAACAAGCAGATGCGCGATCAAACATGACGGGACGTATCGTTGACAGTTATACCAATATCGCGACCGTTAAACTGTTCTCCCATACCCAAAAAGAAGCTGAATACGCTAAAGGCAGTATGACCACTTTTCTTCATACTGTTTACCGACAAATGCGCCTCGTCACCAAGATAAACGTAAGTGTACAGATCATTAACTACGTGCTGGCCTTTAGCATCGCGGCAACATCAATCTGGCTATGGCGAGACAGTGCAATTACTGTTGGAGCCATAGCTATTGCTATCAGTTTGTCTCTGCGGCTTAACGGTATGTCGCAGTGGATAATGTGGGAGATTAGCTCGCTATTTGAAAATATCGGTACTGTAGCTGATGGTATGAATACATTGTCTAAACCGACCGATATCACCGATATTAAAAATGCACCAGATCTTAAGGTCGATAAAGGCGGTATTAACTTTGATAATGTAAGCTTTCACTACGGTGAAAACAGTGGCGTTATTGACGGACTCGATCTCAACATTAAAGCCGGCGAAAAAGTTGGCCTTGTTGGTCGCTCTGGCGCCGGCAAATCTACTTTAGTCAACTTACTGATGCGTTTTCATGATGTTGAGTCAGGAAGAATACTCATTGATCAGCAGGAAATAACTCAAGTCAAACAGGACTCGTTGCGCGCGCATATTGGCATGGTAACTCAGGATACCTCCCTACTTCATCGCTCAATTAGAGAAAACATTCTTTATGGAAACCCCGATGCATCTGAAGAGGAGTTAACGAGTGCAATCAAGAACTCACAAGCTTATGAATTTATTCAAACTCTGACAGATCCAGATGGTAACATAGGCCTTGATGCTCAGGTTGGTGAGCGCGGCGTAAAATTATCGGGTGGTCAACGTCAACGGATTGCCATTGCGCGTGTACTTCTCAAAAACGCACCTATTTTGTTACTCGATGAAGCCACATCTGCATTAGACTCCGAGGTAGAAGCTGCGATTCAAGAAAGTCTATATCAGCTAATGGAAGGTAAAACGGTAATTGCAATTGCACATCGCCTATCGACAATTGCCGCTATGGATAGACTCATAGTCATCGATGAGGGCAAGATTGTCGAGCAAGGTACTCATCAAGAATTGATTAATGCCAGTGGCATATATGCCCAACTGTGGGCACATCAAACTGGGGGCTTTCTTGGGGTTGACTAGTTAGAGATAATTTATACAGCAACAATCACTAATAAAGCCACCTTCAAGGTGGCTTTATTTTATCCTTGACTGAAACTTGAGACTGTTTTTAATAGCTCAGTGATAAATACAACCACGAGCGAGTAAAGTTATCTTGCTCCTATATCCATATACCCGTGTATTTATGCATTCACAATAACTAACCTCCATGAATGGGGGGAAATCCAAAGTATGTCTGGAACATGCAAGACCATGTTGCGTACAACGTGTGAAGAGCATCATGATTCTAGGTTTAAGCTGGTTAACGCCATAAGTGCTAAACCTAGTCAGTATGGAGTGTTTTTGACCTGCGACTTCTACGTTGAATGAGGTCATGAGGGAGTAACCATGATGTCACTCATTCGCTTTGAATTAGTTCGGAAAAACACTCTGAGTAGTTCAACGTCTTATACCGATTACGATTAGGCAAAGAATGATTACTCCATTGCCAGCGAGTGAACTATAGTTACAAAAAAACCACCTTGCGGTGGTTTAAAGTATTCATCAAATTATTGATAAATATGGTGGAGCCTAGCGGGATCGAACCGCTGACCTCAACACTGCCAGTGTTGCGCTCTCCCAGCTGAGCTAAGGCCCCATTCTACGCAAACATCGTTAGCATAAAATAGAAAAATGGTATCCCCAAGGGGATTC
>NZ_JBFRIY010000068.1:25685-26439 GCF_041468565.1 Shewanella sp. 10N.286.54.B9 | reverse complement strand
AGATCAACAGCCCCTAGTTAATAAAGTTAGTTTTATAGTTGAATAGACTTGGATAACTGCATTTTTAGTGATTAAATGGCATGTCCTATAAGGATTAGTTGTGACTATCTTTACTCAAGTAGGTTAATGCTAACCCAAACAGTATTCTTTTATGTATGGAGTAAAGTAATGGATGACAAAGGTACGCCTGAAAAAAATAAAGGGCTATCTATAAGCTGCAATAGCTGCCAACGAATGACAGTTATTGAGGGGGAATATGTCTGTTTTAGAGAAGGCAAGATCACCAGTTTACAACAGATGAAAACACCCTCTCCTCAAGATTTACTCTGCGAAAGCTGGAAAATCGGTAAGCTAAACTATTAAGCGGTTAGCATTCCAGCATAGTCACGAGCCGAAAATTTCGGTTCGTGTAGTAAGTCTTTAAGTGGATCTACAGGGCTGGCTTTCGCTAAGCTTAATCCCCTAGTCGTAACGCGCATGCCAGCTGACAATTCAAAATAGACCACTTCTAGTTCATCTTTTTCTAACCCACGCTTTTTAAGCGTAGCCATAATGGCTAGCCAGTCAGTATTTACCTTGCTGTCTTGCCCTTCGATATGTACAAGTAGAGGTATATTCTTCATTATTGACCTTCTCAGCATAATCATGATTGTTAATGTAAGTTGATTATAAGCACACGAGTCTGAACCTAGGCTGAATTGTATACAACCCTTGCTTAAAATCTCAAAGAGTTACACTAATACCAATTCCATTA
>NZ_JBFRIY010000068.1:0-24857 GCF_041468565.1 Shewanella sp. 10N.286.54.B9 | reverse complement strand
CTTAAACATCAGCCGCACGCAGTGAGCTTCTCAGGACATTCACTGCTGCGTTGCATTGTCTTAAAAGGGAATAACCATTTCTTCCACAATGCGCCTTGAATTGAAAGCCCTGAGAAAGCTCTGAATTGATCACATCTTTGGTGGAATTGGTATAACAATCTATTCCGCTAACTACTCTTGCTGAATACGCCAAAGTTTTGCATATAAACCTCCAGCATTTAGCAAACTTGTATGGGTGCCGGTTTCAACGACTCTTCCCTGACTAAGCACTAATATTTGGTCTGCATCAACCACTGTCGATAGCCTATGAGCAATGACTAAACTCGTGTGGCCTTTGGCGACCTCTTTCAGCGCTGTTAAAATGGCTTGCTCGGAATGACTATCCAGTGAGGATGTCGCTTCATCGAAGACAAGGATCGGTGAGCCTTTTAAAATTGCCCGAGCAATTGCTACCCGTTGTTTTTCGCCGCCAGATAACTTTAAGCCACGTTCACCAACACGGGTTTCGCCGCCTTCAGGTAAGCTTTCAATAAATTGACTTAAATGCGCCATCTCAATCGCTTTAGCTATCTCGGCATCTGTAGCAGAGGGGCGCCCATAACGTACATTCTCAATTAATGTGTCATTAAATAGCACTGTATCTTGCGGCACAATCGCAATGGCTTGTCTGAGCGTGTCTTGACTTAATTCTCGAATATCCTGGCCATCAATACGAATAGCGCCTGACTCAACATCGTAAAACCTAAACAGTAACTTTACGATCGTTGATTTACCTGCACCGCTGTCGCCGACAATAGCGACCTTTTGACCAGAGCTCGCTGAGAAACTGACGGCATCAAGAATTGGACGACTATCATAGCTAAAGCTCACTTGTTTAAATGATACTTCGCCTTTGGTTAGTTTTTCAGTTTTTGCATTAGCGCTATCTTCGATCAACGGTTCTTTATCTAACAGCCCAAACATGCGTTCAATATTGGCAAATGCTCCACGGATCTCCCGGTAGACAAAACCTAAGAAATTAAGCGGAATAAACAGCTGCATCATAAATGCATTAATCAGTACAAAGTCACCAATGCTCATGACGCCATGAACAACGTCATTTGCCGCCATCGCGAGCATGACGGTCATCGCCACTGAGATGATACAAGCTTGACCCGCATTAAGGGCAAACAATGACAACCGGTTCTTACGTTTAGCTTCTTCCCAATCTGCTAATGCACAATCATAGCGGTTGGCTTCATACTGCTCATTATTAAAATATTTTACCGTTTCATAGTTAAGCAAACTATCTACTGCGCGGGTGTTAGAAACGGAATCCGCTTTGGCTGCGTCTCTGACATAACCGGTGCGCCACTCGGTAGCCACCACAGAATAAGCACCATAAGCCACCACTGAAAGCAGTGTGACGGCAGCGTAACCTACACCATAGTTATAAAATAAGATGCCGACGACCAAGACAATCTCTAACAACGTCGGTACGATATTGAACACCATAAAACGCATCAAAAAACTCACACCACTGGTGCCACGTTCTATATCACGAGACAGACCACCTGTGCGCCTTTCTAAATGAAAAGCCATATCAAGTCGGTGCAAGTGCTCAAATACTGCTATCCCTAAACGCCGTATTGCACGTTCAGTCACTCTGCCAAATAGCGTATCTCTGACCTCTGAAATAATGGTGTTTAGCAGTCGAATACCGCCATAGGCAACCACTAAGCCAACAGGTACAGCTAAAAGAGCGCTCTTACCGTCAAGGGTCAGATCATCAACCAGCGCTTTTAACACAAACGGCAAACCGACACTCGCCCCTTTGGCCACGATTAGACATAACAGTGCCAACCCCACCCTTTGTTTAAACTCTAACAAGTATGGCCAAAGCAGCTTCAAGACATGCCAATTGAGTTTTCCAACGGGACCATCAAAATATAAAGAGGGGCGCATGATTACTTCCAATAAATAAAAATTTACAAATTAAAGGTCAACGCTTGAGTGCGGAAAAAATGACTCAGAGCCAGACCATACGTAACAGCTGTGGTAATTTTGTTAAATTAAAGCTTGATAACAGCCCACAAAAAGTACTACTTTAGCGCTATATGGGGATTATCTTTGGTCGCAATAGGTATTCACCCATTGATGCCTCAAGATATTGCTTAAAGTAGTGCAAACATTGTTACCCAACTAGTAGGAGTTTGATACTTTCTTTAACTGCAATTTTTAGAGTAAACAGAGCCAAGGGCATCGAAATGCTCGGTTCAAATTAACTATCAAGGGATGCAAGTATGTTGGATTCATCCAATCAAAAATATCCACCTTTACCACTCATCCAAACATGGATATGGATGATGACCCAATCTGGAAACCCTGAAATCCAAGAAAAAGGTCAAAGCAATCTAATTGCTTCATTTGGCAGCTTAGCAAAAGCCAATGAATACCTTATGGAGCAAAATCAAAAATAACAACATTATTATTGATTTTGCTTTCATCGAACATAAAAAAGGCTGCTCACATGAAGTGAACAGCCTTTTTTATGTATTATAACCTTTGCTAGAGTGTAAAAGGCGACCTCTTTACACGCCTGTCATCTGTCCTGTGTACAAAATAAAATTGCGTAATAGCAGTACCCCAATCAAGCTAAAACTGGCGGTCACGGCAACGTAAGTAAATTTACGTTCGGATGAAACCTTCATCCATAAATTAAAGGCTAAAGGTAAAGTTAATCCAACACCAACCACTCCCCCCCAAAAAATCCAGCCCCAAAATCCCTCTCCTATAGCATTAAGTGCCGCAACCTGACTTTGCCCTCCCGAAAGAATTAGTCCCGCAAAAAAGGTAAATAACAGCATAATTTCTATTAAGATCATTGGGATCTCAATCCGGTGTATAAATTTCACTTCAGTGCCATTAGGGTTACCACGCATCAATACCCCTCCTAAAAGCGTCGCCGCCGCCCCAGAAGACAGCCCTGAAATTAAGAATAGCAGTGGTAACACCGGGTTATTTAATAACGGGAAGCCAATTAGAGCTGACAATAAGAAACCGGTATAGGCTCCAAGAGACAACGACAAAATGACCAGCACGCCAGTGATGATATCCTCATGATGAGCCAGCAGCGTTAAACACTTAGCAAGCAGATGAAAACGGCCATCTAACCATTTAATTATCGGCACACTAAATACACTGCCGATCCAGGCAAAAAGCACTAGCTGATAAACCAACAGTACAAGCACCCCCATCGACATCACTGACGAGGTGTTGTAAAACACCAGTATTTTCCAAAATGCTAATGGCTTGGTCAGATCTATCACCAAAATGCCTAAACCGGCGCAAACAGCAATTGGTGCAATAATGGCAGCAGCTTGCACAAAGGGGGATAAATATGCCCTTTCAGCCAGCTTAAAATGCTTTAGCATAATGGCAAAAAAGACTGCTCCAGCCGATAAGCCAGCTAAGAAAAGGTAAATCGCAATAGGCCAATGCCAAACTAGGCCATCAAAGTGAAAAGCACTCATAATACTATCTCCCCATCAACCGTTCGCACATGAAATAACTTAGGCCGAGTACCTAAATCAACCTTTTGTCGGTAAGTGGGTTTCGACTTAAGCGCCTTAACCAATGCTGAGTTTGGAGCTTTTAGGTTTCCAAAAATCAGAGCCTCTGTTGGGCAGGCCAACACACAAGCAGGCTGTAACCCTTGAGTTAATTGACTTTGCTGGCAAAAGTCACATTTATCAGCGACTTTTGTTATCGGATTAATAAAACGTATTTGATAAGGGCAAGCTGCAATGCAGTATTGGCAACCTACACAGCGATCTTCGTTTACAGCAACAATGCCCGTTTTCTTATCAATATAGGCGGCGCCTGTCGGGCATACTTTGACACAAGGTGCTGCTTCACAATGCTGGCATGAGTGGCGGCTAAACCGATAACTTTGCTCAGGATATTCACCATAAGGGCCACTGCGCTTGATGTTAACTCGTGACACCCCCAAAGGAACTTGATTTACCTCTCGACAAGCGTCTTCACAAGCATTACAGCCAATGCAGAGATTCTCATCATGTAACATTGCATATTTAACTTCACTTTCCACTGCTGCATTTCTAGCGAGTGGCTGCGGTGTCATTGAATACACTGAAGCCCCAGCAATCACAGCACCACAACCTTTTAGAAACCTTCTCTTTGAAGTATCCACCGGTGCCTCCTAATGATTATTCTGATGACATTTAGCGCATGATTGGCTCATTGCAGGGCCGACGAGTATTAAAACCGGATCTGTTTCACTGTGAAGTTGATGACATTGGGCACAAGACACTCGCGTCGCGTGCACATTATGAGTCCAATGCGCCAGCGCAAGCGTTTCATGATCATGACAAGCTAGGCACTGCTGCACTTGTATCTTTACTTCAGTATCGCTCTCCATGCCATAAGCGATGATCTTGGAACCTTTTCTAGGATGGTTACCTTTTTCGCCATGGCAATCTTCACAGGAAATAGCGAGACCTTGGTTTGCATGTAAACCCAGCATCGTGCCGTTGCGTTTGTGACACTTTAAACAGTGGCTAGTGTCGATATCTCTCACTTGTGCGGCAACAGGGAAGCCTGGGAAACTCAACCACAAGAGCAGGAACCAAATGATATAGATAACAGAAACGCCGTAACGGTTAGTCAATGACATCACAAAACCTTACACCAGTAGGTGAACAGCAAAGGATAAGAGATAAGCGCCAAATTTGATTATTTGGCGCCGGTCGGACTAGATTATGCGGCAAGCGCGGTCTTTATTAGGGCTTCATCGCACTGTTGGTGTTTATCTAATTTGATGAATTGCACACCAATATAGTCTAAGCACTTCTCAACAAATTTAGCCTGCTCAGGGGAGCTTTCATCGGGGTTACTAATCACCAACTTCACTGAAGAGGACTCGTTGTCGACAACAACATAATCAAGGTGACAGTGCTCCATAAAGTCTTCAACCTCTTCGTGGTTCCTCACCGAATCGTCAATATCAACAACATTGACCAATGATGCCCCATAAAGCACGTCGTAGCGCTTATTAGCAATCGTCTTTAAACTCTTCAAAAAAAGCATCGACTCTTTGTCAAGCAGATGAGGCTTAATACTAATTTCAGCACCGACCATCTCAACTTCACTGGCTTTAAAAAACTTAATGCATGTCATTACAAAAGTTACGATTACAAGAGGAACAATCAGAAATAAAACAAAGTATATAAAAGCATAACTGAATATCACTGTGGCATTCATAATAAACCTCCAAGTTCTTACTTACTTTTTAACTTTCGATACAATTATTACCCCTTAAAAAAGTTGTTAGCAACAAATATAAAGACCATCATATAAAAATCAATACGCTATCACACAACCAATTATAAATATTAATAATTACAGATATTCACAAAGTAGATATTAAGTTATCAGAATATAGAAAACCAAATAACAAACCCAAAAACAAAACCAAAAAAAAGACTTAAAATACAAATGGATAAACAAAAAGAATAGAACAACGCAAATATTAACGCTGACATTTAAAACAGCGGAATACATATTAATAAATGAGACCAACACAATCAATTATTATTTTACCGAACATAGCAATTGCTGTATGGTTAATATTAACGATTGAAATAGTGAGGGGTTCAACATGCACAATATAACTATTGAAAATCTAGACATACTTAGCATTAGCATTCTCGTTAATTTATATGAGCAGCATTCGGCAACATACGTTGCAAAGAAAATGAATATTCCTGCACCAAAAGTAAGTCGCTGCTTACAAAATGCAAGGATCATTTTTAATAATCCATTATTTATTAGGAAGAAACACGGACTCATACCAAACGAGTTTACTCAACAGCTCTACCCTATCGCGAAAGAACTTTTACAGTGTTCAGATCATTTACAACAGCTATCTACATCTGCAACAGCTTTGGGTAGTCAGCAAGTCAATATATTTGCCAGCGATATGCTCGCTCAACACCTTCATCAGCAGCTTAGTCAAGCTATTGAGCAATCTGAAGTTCATGTAAGTTATAAGCTACAGACTCAATCAATTAATACCTTTGCAGACATAGAGTCTGGAGTCTTAGATATTGCTATTGTCACAGAATCGAATCATGAACTACTGCAGTTTTATGCCAACGCATTAGAGATAACCCCTTTGCAAAAGCTAAACCATATGTACCTTGTAAGTGACGCCTTGCACCCTATTCTAAAACGAGATTTGGAGTTAGATAGCATTGCTGACTATCCCTATGTCAGCGCACAAGACTTAGCGACTCCGACTTCTGTCGATCCTTTTATATTTTATTGCCAACAACATCATATCCAATGCCGACTGGCCAATACCGATAATTTTGAAAGTAACCTGAGTTTTCACGACTTACAACCTATTCTCGCACAGACGAAGTACTTAGCATTACTCCCCTACAGCAAGGTTTATGAGCACAGTAACCTGTTACCAGGTTTGCATGTGTGTTGTTTATCTGAAGTGGAGACCAACCGTCTCTACTTGTCTCAACCTCACCCTACCGTTTACTTAGTAAAAGCGAAGTCAAACCCTTCAAGCACGTTAGATGGGATAAGCAAGACGATTAACCGTATTGTTAGCCACAGCCTGCACTAACTGTCGGTGAGTTATTGCACTCAAACCTCACTCGACAACGCTCCTGTCGGCAGTTGCGCAGGTACGTTGCAAGCAGTCAAGGTTACATTTAGTGGCTGTGCAATCATTATGAGTGCAACACGTCATTAAAGGAGGGGAGGAGTTATTACTGCTATTGATGTTGTCGAAGTGGCTCTGCATCTCAATCAGTTTGTCGCCCAATAAGTTTTTTAAACAGTTAACCATTGGTGGCATGACACTTTGATGGCTATGCAAATAGTAGCTGTCAGATTTTAAAGCTTGAGTCGCTCGCCATGCATTCGAGATATCTAAGAAATCAACGTCCTTTCTATTTTCAAAATAATAATAAGTCATAGCAGAAACCAAAATGGCGACATCATCAGTCATACTCACATGGTCAACAACCATGCGTACACTCGGGCTTTTAAGCACCACTTTAATGCCAATATCAGCAGCTTGTGCGTACTCTTCAATGCGATGCAATTGATGGGATTGAAGGTTAGAATTAACTAATGCTATTTTGTAATCAAAGATAGCCTTAAGCGGATCAACTGAACTTAAAATAGGGTGTCCAGTCCTAGCAACAATAAAGAAGTGGTTGATATCACCTATTTTAGTATCGGTTACCATTGGGTGATTCACTGGCTCAATAGAGATAGAGCAATCAATTTTTCCTTGGCATAGACGTTGGCTGACGGTTTCAGACCAAGGCTGTACATTGACATAAACCCCACCCGCAACACAGCGGCACGACTGTTGAATACAATTAAGCACCGCGAGCGACCAGTGCTCGTTGGCCGCAAAAGTGAGCTCATAAGGTGCATCTTTTTTATCTAAGGTGGTTTCAATAATTTTATCGAGTTGCTCTAGTATGATCCGCACCATAGGTGTGATTTTAAACGCAATCTGATTCGGTTCAAATCCATACTTTTGCCTAACAAAAAGCTCATCGCCCAATACATCTCTCATCGTTGTCAGGGCGCGACTCACTTTCGATTGACTGGTGCTGAGCTTAGCAGCCACTGCACTGCCATTTTTTAAATCAACCAGCCCAATAAAAACCTGCAAGGTGAAATAATCGAGACGACTGATTTGCTTCAACATTAGTCTTATCCTTGTGCCAGTGCCTGCCATGGGTAAACCAACCCAAATAATATGTAACCAGCAACCAAAACCACAAAGGCTAGACCGACTCGAAACATCAAATACAACGACAACTTTTAGCATTTGAACAAAAACAATACTGCGCAACTGGTCACAATACGACCAATAAAAAACGTAAGATGGGTACTATAAACTTTAGGAAGTTCTGTCATAACTTCAACAAAAATAGTCTGACTATCAAAATCAGACTACTTCAGTTAACTCAAACCGCTAGCCCTTCACTTGAGTCCGTCAAGCGCAGCAACCAGTGCGACTTTTAATTCAGGGTTTCTAAGTGTTTGCTGCTCCACATCAAAATTATCGAAAAAACTAGGAATAGACAAACTGCCTTTTACGTCAGCAGCAAAGTATGGAGCAGATGCTGTCGCTGCTGCCAGAACTGAAGCAGCGCCTCCAGGACCTGGTGATGTAGCAAGCATTACCATTGGCTTGCTCTGGAAGACTTTCATGTCGATACGTGAAGTCCAGTCAAACAGGTTTTTGTAGGCAGCTGTATATGACCCGTTGTGCTCGGCAAATGAGATAATAATCCCATCCGCTTCACCTAACTTAGCAAAGAATTGCTGTGCGAGTTCAGGCTGCCCCAGCTGCTCCTCTCGATCTTGACTAAAAATAGGCATCTCGTAATCATTAATATCTAGTATTTCAATCTCTGCGTCTTCAACCAGTGAAGCGGCATACACTGCCAACTGTTTGTTGATTGACTTGCTACTGCTGCTTGCGGCAAATGCTAATAATTTCATATTCTGATCCTCTATTCCCTTGTCTCTGCAGTTAATCCTACAGCGTAAAAGCGTTAAATTGTCAGCGTAACCAATAGCAACAAGCCTAAGTTTTGAGCGACAACTCGATAGGGAGCAGTGTATATTACAACTCATAAGTAATTAATAACCTGAATTGATAATAACTATTTCCATATGACTATCAATAAACTTTTTGACGGGGTGGTGATATTTACCCAAGTAGTTAAGAGTGGCGGCTTTTCAGCTGCTGCTGATGCACTAGGTCACTCAACCTCATATGTGAGCAAAGAGGTCAATAAGCTCGAAGCTAGGCTTGGTGTAAGGCTACTCAACCGCACTACCCGCTCAATTGGCTTAACCCCTGAAGGTGACGCCTACTATCAGCAGTGCCTGCAATTAATCAGCGATGCTGAGCTCGCGGTAGGCTTGATAACACAGCACGAAGTAAGCCCTAAAGGTGTGCTTAAACTAAGTTGCCCCATCGGTTTTGCTCAGGCTCACCTCAAAGCTATTATCTCTGAATACCTGCAGCTTTACCCCAATGTCAGCCTAGAGTTAGATTTAAGCGATAAACGCACTGATGTGATTGCTGACGGCTATGACTTAGCTATCAGAGCGTCATCGCATTTGGATGAGTCTAGCCTTATCTGCCGCAAGCTATACAGCTGTAAAGCTTATACCGTGACCTCTAAAGCGTATATCTCCCGTCACGGAAAGCCTTATCATCCACGAGAGCTAGCCATTCATAATGGCATCTGTTATTCCAATTTGAAATCCCCCAGCCGTTGGGATTATATGGATAGAGATGGCAAACCATTCGTTGTTGATGTACGCCCTAAAATCCTCTGCAATAATGGTCATATGCAGCTCGCGATGGTTATGGAAGGACATGGCGTTGCTAGGCTGCCAATGTTTTATATGCGCGACGCATTGCAAGACAATGAACTCGAATTACTGTTTGAAGACTTTCCTACAACGACTGTTGATGTGTATGTGATCTACCCTAGCCGAAAACACCTATCACCAAAAGTGAGAGCATTTATCGATCTGGCAGCTGAGCGGTTAGCAGAAATTGTAAAATAATAAAGCCGCAAAAGCGGCTTTATTACGTGTTTCTTCAATTAACACTACTTGTCTTTCATCGACAGCTCATCGACTATTCGATAAACCGTGTAGGTCGTCGAGTGAAAATTCTCAGACCAAGCCTTTAACACTGCCCCTGCCTTAGCTTCATCCCCCATATGGCTCGCTAGAGCCTCTGAAAATGACTTATCCGGTGGCGTCATCTCAGCATAATTCTTATAAGGGATGACAAGAGATAACCCCCCTTTACCACCAATTGCATTGCCCCATGACCATAGGTAGGGCCACTTCATCGCTTTAGCATTATCACTGAGTAATTTTTTCCCATCCGCAATCGATTTAGCTTTGCCCATTTTCGCTTGGTAGTTTGTCACGGCAAAATACTTAAACCCTTTACTATCTTTCGGCCAGTGGCTATTTTTCATATCAATGCGGCTATAAAAGTGCTCGTAATGATTGATATACTGCGCCACATTCGCATACCAATCGTCGAGAATTTTGTTATCAGCCTGCCACTTTTGATAACCATCAACGTCATTCCATTTGGTACAACAATAGCGAATGATATACCTATCCATTCCTGTACCAATCGCTGGGCGGTAAACCTTCCACGCTCTAGGATCGCCCTTACTGGCTCGAAACTGGATATGTTTAATAAACGCCTTTTCAAATGCAGCTTGCTGGCCTTGATTAGGCACCATAACCCATACATCTGCTAACGAGTCTGGTTTATGGTGAGCAGCTAAAGCCGCGTTGCTCAAGCCCATTGTCAGCAACCAACAGCCAACAACTATCTTTAATAGAATATTTTTCATTCCTATCATCCTTTCAGTGAGTGAGTCAGCATCAAGGTATTTAAAATAGATAAAGAGGAGTTCTGAGTGTAAGAGATGCCAACATAATTACGCTTAAAGCCTAGCAACTATTAGCAAACATGCGAATTGGCTAAGCATCACACCCCCTAAAAAACAAGGGCTTTAAGGATCATTCAACTGGCAATATGGATAGAAAAACTAATCTTAATACGTTAAGGCATATTTCAAGAGAACAGCTATTTACAATGCGAGTACTGAAGAATAATCAGACTGTTTTAGCTAATAAACAGAATGGCGCTTTGAACAATTCAGTTTGTTAATAGTCATCGTAAAACTTTAAAATATTTACTTTAAAGTTAAACCGTTCTATATCTATAATTACCCTCTAAGCAGTACTCTTTAGCGAACGATTAACTAATTTAGCCACGGCTTTAATTGGTACTAAAAATAATTCTACTATTGGCGTTTTTACAGACTAAGCTTGACGTTTTAAGTCCTGCGCTCTGAGAATATAAAATTGAAACCAATCAAAAATAATAATGGATGGAATCTGTGCTAAAAAAAGTACTCGCAATGACGAGCTCGACCCAGATGTTAGTGGCTATGTTTGTTGGTTTTGCCATCGGTCTTTTTTTTGGTGAATCGGTTGGCTGGATGGGTACTATAGGTACCAGTGTCATTTTACTGATGCAGATGACAGTACTGCCATACATCGTCGTATCTCTAGTAGGTGGTATAGGTAAACTGCAAAAAAACACCGCTAAACTTATTTTTAGCCGCGCAGGGATTATTATGCTGCTGCTTTGGGGGTTAGGTTTACTCACAGTAGCATTGATGCCGCTTTCATTCCCAATGGTAGAGTCGGCGTCTTTCTTTAGTACTAGCAGCATCGAACCCGTTACACCAATCGACTACTTCAAGCTATATATCCCCTCCAATCCGTTTGAATCTATGGCGGATGGTTACGTTCCCGCTATGGTGGTTTTTAGTATCGCCATGGGGCTTGCACTTATCGGCATGCAAGGTGAGAACAAACAACAAATTTTAACCTTTATGCATACTTGCTCAGAGATCTTCTCCCGCATCACTCGTGGATTAGTAAAAGTGTTACCTATCGGTATTTTTGCAATGTCAGCCTCTGCTGCTGGAACAATGGGAGTCGATGAGTTTGCCAGCATGCAGGTATATTTAATTAGCTACTTTGTACTGTGTTTACTATTAACGTTTTGGATTTTACCTTGGATTGTCGCCTCTTTAACTCCCGTCACTTTTGCCCAAGCACTAAGAATATCTAAGGCCAGCTTAGTTACCGCGTTTGCTACCGGTAACATTTTCATTGTGATCCCCGTCATCGTAGAAGAGTGTAAGCAAGTCATGCGTGAGCATGACAATCTAAGTGAAGATGGCGCGACGTTAATAGAAATTTTGGTGCCTATTGCCTTTACCTTCCCAAATATCGGCAAGTTAACCGTTATTTTGTTTGTGTTATTTGCTGGTTGGTTTAATGGCACGCCAGTGGATGTGAGCAGCATTCCGTCACTCTCTATTAGTGGACTTTTATCCTTGTTTGGCAGCGTATATGTCGCCATCCCCTTTATGCTCGACCTGGTTCACTTACCCTCGGACTTGTTCCAGTTATTTGTCATGTCTGGTTTCATCACGGGTAAATTCAACTCTATTGCCGCAGTGATGAATCTATTTGTTCTGACACTACTTACCGCAGCATTATTTGAGAAAAGCCTTAAGGTAAGAGCGCCACAATTGATAAAAATGGGGCTAGGGATCGGTGTCAGCTTAGTGCTTACACTCGTCGTATGTCGTGTTGGTATGGGAATGTTTATCCATAGCCCGGAAACGACCAGCGGTGTCATCGCCAATATGCAGGTGGCAGATAAAGTTCCCACAAAAGTGAGTAAGCAGTTCCCAGTTTTAGGCTCGACGCCACAATCAGCGATTGCTGGTATCACACAAATCCGCAACCGGGGTTTACTCAGGGTAGGTTATATTCCCAGTAATGTGCCTTTTAGTTATTACAACAATTCGGGCCGTTTGGTTGGTTTTGATACCGCTATGGCAACCAAGTTAGCCGAAGATCTCAATGTAAAAGTTGAGTTTATTCCGTTTAGAAAAAACAAACTCGCGGCGGCATTAGATGCAGGCTTTTTCGATATAGCCATGTCTGGTTTAGCCATGGATATCGAGCAGATGGATGCCCTCAGTTATGCCGATCCAGTACTAGAATTAAACCTCGCAATAGCGACCAAAGACCATTTAGTTAACACCTTTAAGAGTAACAAGAAAATTCTCGATATGGGGCCGGTAACCATAGCGTATGTTGAGCATAGTGATGCAGTCGAAGATGCGCGATTACAAGCACCCAATGTAAAGTTCGTTAAAATTGATGGCTACAAAAACTTTTTTAGGCAGAAAAAGAACAAGTATGATGCGGTGGTGATTAGCGCCCAAGCAGGCTCTGCTTGGACACTGTTCTTCCCTGGTTACGGCATTGCGTTACTTGAGGGCAAATCTCGCTACCCCGTCGCTTATGCAGTGGCACAATCAAATCAATCCCTGCTCAATTATGTCAACAACTGGCAGCGACTTCGTAAAGTCGATGGTCACCAAGATAAAATCTATAACTATTGGATGCTAGGGCAAGGGGCTGTAGAGAAAAAACCGCGCTGGTCGATTATGCGTGATGTCTTGCATTGGGTGGAATAAAAATCTGCTACTTGAATATTACTCTACAAAGTGAGCTAAAAGCCCTTTGGCGGTTAAACCAAAAAGAATGGCAAAAAACAGAGTGATGAGAAGGTAACCATTACGATTAACGTTTGTTGTCGCTCGATAGAAATAGAGCGGCAACTATAGATAAATAAGTAACTCAAGCACCAATTTAACCAGAATAACTTGCGAGTAAGCACTAAAGCCATCAAGCTGAGTCAAGCCTTTAAATATCACTCCCCAGATTAACTGGAAAACGAGTAGCACAGGTAAAGTCCATAACCAAAAAAGTTTCCACAGTGGTGTTTTTAACCGTTTAAACATACTATGGCTCCACTTGATTGTACGACTCAATTAGCGCAATTAACGCGCATCTAAAAAGTAACCTTCTGTGATTTGTGGCTGATGATTGTCACCGTCGTACAATATCACCTGATTACGACCTGAGTTTTTTGCCTTATAAAGAGCCATATCTGCTCGCTGTATCATATTTTCTATCTCATCTCCTGCGCGCCAAGAAGCGACACCAATTGAGATAGTTAAGCGAACAAGCTGCTGTTCAAACATTAACTGATAATGGCCTATTGCAAGCCTTATGCGCTCTGCAAGTTGATATGCTTCCATCACATCATGGTCTAACGTCACCACTGCGAACTCTTCACCGCCTAATCTAGCCACAATATCTGTTTCCCGGACAATCCCCTTCAATAAGGAGGCCACCTCCACCAATACTCTATCGCCACCAGCATGCCCATATTGATCATTAACTTTCTTGAAGTAATCAATATCTAACATTAAACAGTGCATCTTTGAAATAACGCCAGCTTTAGTTTGCTTGGCAATAACCTCCGTCTGCTCCATAAAAGCGCGTCGATTGGTTAACCCCGTCAAGATATCGACTCGTGCCTCATACTCCGCTTTCTCTTTTGCTATTCGCAATAATTGCGTCTGCTTTTCAACTTTGTCAGACAGCTCTCTAGCTGCAGTGGCTAAGTGAGTTCGGTGAGTTAACTCTATATCTATCTTCTCTCGTTGCAGATCTCTGAGGCGCAACACGAGTACGGAGATCAACAATATCGCTTCAATAAAGCCGCCAATGTAGATTAACCACTGTGCCCAAAAAGAGTCAACAATGATGCCTTTTAATCGCATAGAGGCAAGCAACATGCCTAAAATGAAAACAACCCAGCTACAGGTAAACAGCAGTGCATGAGGTACTTTTTTGTACCAACAATACCAACCTATCGGTATAAAGAAAATATACATAAGTGCAATATTGTCGATAAATAATCGCGAGTAATAAGGATAACCACCGAGGTTAGTGACAATGCCAATCAAGGATAGCAATATTAATAGCCAAACCGCATTATCAACCCAAACCGAGTGCAATCTGATATTGAGGAAACTACGGACAAAAATCAGTGCGGCCAACTGACAGACACTGATCTGTAAAACCACCATCCACAGCTTGTAACCGTCAACAGCGACGAAGTACCCCCAAAGCCCGCTGAGCCCAGCAAACAGAGAAGTAACCGAAATAGCAAATAAACTGTAGTATAAAAAGGTTCGATCTCTGGTGGCTAAATACACCACTAAGGTTGCTAGCCCCATAAAAATCTCGGTACAAAACAGCGCGACTAACAGCGCGATCTCGATATGCGATGCACGATAGAATTGTTGCTCTTGCCAAATATTGAATGCAGTAAAACTATGCATAGGAAAGTCAGTCCCTTGCATCAATCTGATATATACCTCTATCTCTTGTCCGGCGTTAATCTCAATGTTAAATGCAGGGCGATAGAAGGAAACAGCGCGATCATTTACCGCTGCTGAAAAATTAAAAGTAGATCGCGAAAATGCACTCTGAACAGAAACGTCCCTATAATATAGGTCAAGAGTTTGCACTGAGGATTCAATATATTCCAGCACTAGCGGCATTGAAGTTGAGCTATTATTTTTTATCGAAAAACGCATCCAAGACAACGCGTTAGAATACCCCCTATTAGTCACGCCAGGCTCCGGGGATAACCATTGCTGAGATCGCACGACATCATCAATGTGAAGCGCTAAAGAGGGATCATCTAGGTATTGGTATTGATCTGCGGTGGCTGTTTTTTCAAACCCTGACGCTAACTCTATGACAGGTAGCGGCGCTGCTACTGCTAATGCATTACCTATTAACAACAAGTAAAACAAGCAAATTAATTGTGAAATGCGTAGCCGCAACATGTCGTTGTTCCATTTTATTCCGTTTAATTAAAGCTGCCTAAACCATGATCGTCTACAA
Source organism: Shewanella sp. 10N.286.54.B9 (assembly GCF_041468565.1). Classification (NCBI taxonomy): domain Bacteria; kingdom Pseudomonadati; phylum Pseudomonadota; class Gammaproteobacteria; order Alteromonadales; family Shewanellaceae; genus Shewanella; species Shewanella sp. 10N.286.54.B9. Next base: position 9,401 of record NZ_JBFRIY010000068.1, on the reverse strand, counting down.
AATCACCAACAGCGAATCGAACAATAATAAACCATGCTGCAACATAGTACTCACAACGATAGGCTAATCATGATTATTTTTCAGCTAAAGCAGAGCCCTCTGCAACAAGACCTGTCAGTAATGAGTCAAGCAACCTCAATAAAGAGTTGCTCATTTAGCGGGGGGGAAAATCACTTTAGACAAGTCAGTGGTTTATCGCTAATCGTTATTCTCGACTCTGGCATCCAGCTCCGCTCTCGATAATTGCGCCTGCATTATTCTACCTTCGACCATCCTTGGTCTCGTACTTCCTTAATCTGACTGCCAAGGAGGGCTGGAATGTCTTATTTTGTATGGAACAAAATAGACCATTTAGTCGTATATCGAATGTCACATCCGCTGTATTAAGTGATTTTACCATGCCTTAAATATCAGCCGCACGTAGTGAGCGCCTCAGGACTTTCACTGCTACGTTGCATTGTCTCATCAAAAGGGATAGCTATTTCTTTACCAACGCGCCTTAAATTGAAAGCCCTGAGAAAGTCCTGAACTAAGCATATCCTTAATGGAATTGCTATTAGATGCTGATGCTATTAGGGATCATCGAAGGTAACTGTAATAAATATGGAAAAGGTCGAGTTTTATTACGCTGGTAAATTTCCATTTCGACCTGGTTTAACTCCATTTGAAAAGCAGTAACTAAAGGCGCTACCCGTGGGTCAACAAAATAACTTTGACGTGGATCCGCACTATAATGCCCCAATTTATCAAACTGTACATTACTCAATAAGTAACCAAAAGAAGCTTGATAAAGCGCGACATCCAGTGGCGGTAACCAATTTAGATGACTATCTGCAGCAAGCGTATCACTGGCTTTCGGCGGCTTAGCGTATAAGGTACCTGACACACTAGGTATGTATGACATCAAAGGGTATTGTGCATAATTAACACTGGCGTGTTGCGCACTCGCAGTATAGATAATCAGCGAGACCACTTGCACTAAATAGTCAAAACTCTCAATTCTAAATGGCATTGCAGAGTCACCAGTCTCTACCAAGCCAAGCATCCCCTTAATCCCCGCATATTTAGGATTAACCATTTCATTAACCCAACCTTGCAGCTCTGTATCTTGCAACAAGCTTTGCAGCCTCTGCTCGTCATTATCGCCTTGGTAGTACAAAGCCAGATATGTTTTAACGAAGCCAACAATTGCCTGCCAATTGTCTAAGGTGTCATCCCTAAAAGGAAAGTCTTTGAGCTCTATATTACTCACCCCTCGTTGCTCAAACAATTTAGCTGGCAACTGCTCATCAAAGCGCCACTTATCATGGGCATCAACCAATATTTTGCCCACACTTTGATGATCAGGTGACAAGACAGATGCAACAACGCCTCCAGGTACAATTAAGCTGTGAATGGCACTATCGTTTATCTGGATGGTGAATCGAAAATGAGGCTTTAATAACACATGTATAGGATGGGCCGCTGGCAATTGTCGGTTAGCCGCCAAAATCATCGGCTCAACCGTTAAGTGACAGGCACCAAGGTGAGCCACCACTTCATGCTGTATCGCACAGGCATTCTGAATATAGCTCTTCGCGACAGCCCACTTGTTTCGATGGCTGTCACCATTAGCAAAATAGTCGTTCGGAGTGTAAATAGGCGCTGTCTCGCTATCATGTTGTTGCGCTAACTGAATAGCAACAGGTTGCATTGCACCACTGATAGGGTAACCACTTTCAGGCTTAGGCGAATTATTCCAGTAAAAGACAGCTATTGGCGCCGCTGGGTAGCGCTCTAACTCATGTAACTGACTGCCTTCAATATCTGCAAACTGTTCATAGTCAACGGCATAGAGCAACCCTTTATCAGCGGCTAACGACAGACTCATTTCAGGATCACCAATCACCGACTGTAACATGGCGTCAGTTAACGGTACTTTTTGCAGCAGATCAGCCAGCACAATGACATTTTTAGCAAAACTATTACTTAACTGAACGCCTTTCAAATTAGTGGTATTGAACCCTGCGATTTGCATATAACCAAAATACCAATCCTGTTGCCAATGTTCCGTTGCTGCGCACTTTGGCATCCAAGTTAATGCTTCAATAGCTAAATTCTGTGGTGTCGGTAACAGTGACAGAATATCTTGATAACTTGAATCGGCTTTTGCTGTTAAGTAATTCCGCCCACCTGAAGTCGCTAAGGTCTCATAAAGAGTACTTTTCAAAAAGGCGGTTGCCCCCTGTTTTTCAAAGTCACTAAAAACCACCTCTAAACCTGACACCAGTTTTAATACATCAGCAGGAACTTGAGCAATACCACGTATAGCGGCTTCTAGCTCTTTTGGAACCCGAGATAAAGCCTGCAATAACTTATAGAATTCTGAGATATCTTTGATCATATTTAACCGACTATGATGCTCACCATCTATCTGCTGTTTAATTTCAGCATAGGCAGTCTCGACCTTATCAATAGAGGCTATTACCTCTGTGGGAAGATCGTCGATAATTTCTTGCTTCAATAAGCTCACGACCACGTGCTTAAAGTTATTAACCAATGGCATGAAGGTCTGTAAAACCATAAACTCATATTCAGCGGAAAACCCTTCACCTTTTGGGACGCTAGCCGAAATAGGTAACGGTTCTAAGTAACTAAACATATAGTTATATTCGGTTTTTGATAACGATAACTCAAAGCTCCGCAGCTTTTGATTTTCGGCAGTGTCGTATTGTGGAAGTATCGGAGTCGTGCGATTAACCTGAAGCATATATAACCCTATCTATCTGTTAGTATGACAAATATCTAAATTTGTATGAACTATAGATAATTAAGGCTATGCTAATTCCCAAGCAAACGAGTTATTCTCATCATGAAAGGTTTTGATACTAGGTAAAACGACATTTTAACCCTATAGGTCAAACAAAAGTGGCGAACTAAGCCAAGAACATGGCGACCTCTTTAGCGGTTAAAAAGCGCCAATCACCCACGGAAACATCAAGCTGTAATTCACCAATTTGTTCTCGGTGCAAACCGTTGACACGATTCCCCACAGCGGCGAACATACGCTTTACTTGGTGGTAGCGCCCCTCAGTAATCGTCAGTAGCACCTCACGCTCATTTATCACCTTAAGCATTGCTGGAGCGGTAAGATTTGCTTCATTTTGTAATTGAATGCCAGCGCTGAACTTTTCAGCCACATCAGTAGCAATGGGATCGCGCAGCGTCACTCGATAGGTTTTTGGGCAGTTTTTTTCAGGCCTAATGATTTCAAATGACCAGCGACCATCATCAGTCAATAACACTAAACCAGAGGTATCAGCATCTAATCGACCAACAATATGCAGATCTTCTGCGCGATCTAGATCTATACAACGAAACAAACTAGGGTAATCTCCGTCGACATTAGAGCTCAAAGTGTTGAGTGGCTTGTGCAGCATAATGTAACGTGATGGCCGAGCGATAAGACGCTCTCCTTGCCAAAGGATACTATTATTCTCATGCACCTGAAATCGAGCTTCGGTGACTATGCTATCGTTTACACTCACCTCTCCAAGCTCAATACATTGAGTAGCTGCAGCCCGGCTCAGGTCAGTGCTTTTACATAAAAACTTATCTAGACGCATACATAGTGAAGCTCATCATTCATTAAACGGCGACGGCCTAGCAACCATCGGTTAAGTAGCTCACAGTATATCGTGTAGCTGAATTCCCCCCAGTACCACCGGGCTCACTATACCGTAGGTAACAGGCTTCATCATCACTAGGTAAAGACTCCCCTTGCACGAGATCATATCCTATTTGAACGCGACTAGAGTTACTGGCGCTATCACAACCACTGCCAAAGCAAACCACAATAGAGTCGCCAATATCAACCATATCAAGGATCCCTAGACCACTCTCGGGCCAAGCTTCAGGGTAACCATATTTCAGTTCAAAAATCCCAGCAGGTATCTCAACAAAAGGAGGGTTGCTCGCTGAGCTGCGGGCTTGCTCTGCTGCGCCTTCTATTTGTGCTTTTAAATAAGTTTCATCAGCAGCAAAGGTCATAGCTGCACCAATACCCTCTAACGCGCTAATCTTAGCATCACGGGATAAACTGATAAATTTTGGCGCAGCCACAACAGCGAGAATGCCCAGTATAATGATAACTACAACCAGCTCAATCAACGTAAATCCCTTTTGTTTACTCATACTTTATCCATCCTGAAAGTTGTTAAATTTAGCTATTTGGGAGACAGCCTTTCACTATTTTAACTGGTAGTTAAACACAATACAGCAAAGGGTATATAGCGTTATGTAAACTAATAGCATTTTTAAGTGCTGCACCTTATGAGGTTATAGACCATTAGGTTATTGGTTATCTATCGCTGTGCCTATTAAGCAATTACGATTTCAGGCATAATAGCGCTCGCAAAAATAGATAATAAAGCTCCCTAATACTTTGTCGTAAACGCTTAGGAACCCTACATGACGCAGCTAACTATAATTACACCTGACGATTGGCATCTTCATTTCCGTGATGGAGATATGTTGCAAGAGACCGTACCTGCAACAGCAAGATTATTTAATCGCGCTATCGTAATGCCAAACCTTTTACCTCCGGTGACAGATGCCAAGCTTGCCATTGCATACCGTGAGCGTATTTTAGCTGCTCGCCCAGCAGGTTCGACTTTCGAACCTTTGATGACAATTTTTCTAACCAACAATACTACTGAGCAAGACATCATTGATGCTAAAGCTGCAGGAGTTGTTGCGGCTAAGCTATATCCAGCAGGTGCGACTACCAACTCAGATGCAGCAGTAAAAGCACTTGATGCACTATTCCCTGTATTTGCAGCGATGGAAAAGCATGGTCTACTGCTGCTGGTTCACGGTGAAGTGACCGAAGCACATATCGATATTTTTGATCGTGAAGCCCTCTTTATTGAACGTTATCTCGCCCGTATTGTTGATGCATTCCCTGGGCTAAAAGTGGTGTTTGAACATATCACCACTAAAGATGCTGCCGACTTTGTGATGTCAGCGGCTGATAATGTTGCGGCGACGATAACCCCACAACACCTATTGCTAAACCGAAATGACCTGCTTGTTGGCGGTGTGCGTCCGCACAATTTCTGTTTACCCGTACTTAAACGCAGCACTCATCAACAAGCACTGCGTGCTGCTGTAGCCACTGGCTCAAGTAAATTCTTTTTAGGAACTGATTCAGCACCACACGAAAAACACCGTAAAGAATCAGCCTGTGGCTGCGCGGGTTGCTACAGTGCATGGAGCGCATTAGAACTATACGCCCAGGTTTTTGACGATTTAGGCGCGCTGGACAAACTTGAAGGTTTTGCCAGTACTCATGGCCCAGATTTCTATGGTTTACCGCGCAATACTGGCAGCGTGACTCTAGTAAAAGAAACTTGGACGGTACCGTCTGAGATCATTTTGCCAAACGGTAACCCAATAGTGCCATTCTTCGCTGGAGAAGAAGTTAACTGGAAAGTAAAAACAGTCTAATTTCAAAAGCGTTAATATAGAAGCCCGCTAACTGCGGGCTTTTTTATGCTCAATCGAAAGCTCTACTTAACAATGTAATCATTGAAACTTACTCAGCTAAAGACAAGTTAATACTATTGGCGTACAGCCTGCCCCCTTGGTATCGGTTTTAATCTCGATCTTGCAAACAGCATATAGTTTGCCTCATGAACTTACGTTAGCACTAGGAGCAAAGTATGAAGAAGGGAATCACAATTACAGGATTAGCTTTAACGGTATTGACATTCAGTGCATCTGCCGCCATGAGCCCCACAATGGAAGCAAGCCTTGTTGCAGTCTGCAAATCGACAACCAAAGATAGCGTGGTTCAGTTTAACCGCACACTAAAACAACACCGCATAAACAAAAAGCTGATTTTTCCAAAGTTAGTTTGTAATGGCCAATCATTGCATGATTTTGCCTTGGCTCATGACGCTAACAAAGTGGCTCAAAAAATTGCCAACTACACGAATGATACGGAATTAAAACAAGCGATAGCAATGAATAACCTCGACGACCGTTTTTATTCAGTAATCTTCTAAAGCTATTTAGCTAAAGGCTTGAATGGCCTTTAGCATCCCCCTTAGCTCACCCTCACTCCTTTGCCAGCGCCCTGCCTAAAGGTTCAAAATACTCAATTAAAGCGCTAAATATTTGCTGTCGATGCTCAATGCTCGGGTAGCCACCAGCATCGAAAAGTGATGATTGAAGTGTTTCATCCACCAAGTATGGATTAGTAATATCAGCATAAGATTCAATACACGACTCAAACGCCCGTGCCATTAATTCAGTTGGCTTTGAAAAGTACTGCGTGCCATATTGCTTATCTAATGCAATCGCTCGGCTAACATACTCATGACCATCCTCGCCGTTCTCGCTCAACAAACTCACAGCAAAGACTCGCTCTAACCGTTGATTGAGAGGATGCGCTCTGGGTTTAACATCATTAATCCAACTATGACTCGCAAAAGAGGTACCGCTCGCAGCAATATAAAATGACTTATCCGCGATATAATGATCAAATGCATGCCAAAATTCATGTGCCAGCGCGCCGGCCCCAGCATTTTTAGCTAAAGCAAGCTCACGTCTATCGGGTGCATAATGTGCCTGCACACCTTTTTGGCCGCCGCTACCGAATGCTAAATTTAGCGTTTCACGTAGCCCCAGAGCTTGGGGAGGAAGCTTTAAGATAAAAGCCAAGTCTGCCAAAGAGTCAAAAATAAGGTTCGCCGCCTTATCACGCTCATCATTTTCAACCCACTTACCCAAACGTATATGCCCAAGGCCAAATACCTGTTTGATATCAACAAAACTCACCTGCTCATCAAAACGGTAATCGGGGCCAACACGGCGATAACTGCGATTTTTTAACACGATTAACTCTACTCTTGTAACTGCTGCGCTTAGGTCTCCCCCCATTATAAAGCAATATGATTATATATCTGCCTGTGTTCTGCACTAGCTAAGGGTTTAGCTTAAACGGTATAATCAGTACATTAGTTCCAACAAAATAAAGGCCAAAACATGGCAAAGACAGCAGCCGCACTACACATATTGGTCAAGCATAAAGAGCTTGCTGAAGATATTATTAAACAGTTAAACAAGGGCGCTAAATTTGATGTGCTTGCAAAGAAGCATTCGAGTTGTCCATCGGGTAAAAAAGGCGGCCATTTAGGCGAGTTTAAGCGAGGTCAGATGGTGCCACAATTTGATAAAGTCTGCTTTAGCGGCGAGCTCATCACACCACATCTAGTCAAGACCAAATTTGGCTGGCATGTGATTAAGGTGCTTTACAGGACATAATAGCTAGAGTCTGCATAGGCATAGTAAGATGGTTTTCGACCACCTTAAACATTATTTCCGTATTAAGTCTTGAGATAGTGCATTGAAATGAACATGTTACTAAGGTGCTTTATAGAACATAAGGATAAAGGTTTAACAAGCGGGTTAGATTTAATTCTACGGCGAAATTAGACACCTTTTGCAAACCTTAGAGCATTGATTTTTGAAGCTCCGACTTAACGGAAAGCTAAGGACACTTTAGCAACAATGGCCAAGTAAAGTGCCCTCCTTTTAGCTTGCTACTCTTTACCGGTATACCAATAATTGAGCACTGCTTCTGCAGGTTTGCCACGAATTGATTGTGATATATTGGGGAAACCTTCACTACCGGGAACCAGTGTTTCAGACAACCAATATCCTGTATGGATATCGACACTGTTTACCTCAAAAGTATCTTGCTCAGCAATGGCTCGCATAATGCCTTCGATGCCAATCGCTTGCACTGAAAAGTCAGTCACAAATGTGTCTTGTACACACTCACTCTGGCTACCGTCAGCCAACTGACCGCTGGTGCAAAAACCATCTTCTTTCCAACCTGATAGAAAAAAATCATCTCGGCTTTGCACTTGAATGTTCACCGAAATAGGCAGCTGCCTATCAGATTTACCGTGCCAGCAAGGCTGATGAATGTCCAAGCAGTAAATTTGAGTTTTCATGCTCTCAAGAGATTCAAGCGTTTTTTGTTTAATGAGTTCTGGGGTTAGATTAGCATTTTCTTCCGTGGTAAATTGGGTGCTCCCACCAGCGTTCATCGCGTTTACCAGTAAGCTATCTACTCGCGAAAAAATGCGTTCATCATTAAACACATACCCAATCTGCCCCCATACGATTTCTCCGTCAAAATTGGCTCTAATGTCATCAATGATCTCGGCAAAGCGATCGATGTAGTAATCCTTTAACTCATCCGTTGGCAGGTTTATGTTCATCGCATTCCAATCAGCGGCAATCCCCTTAATACCAACCTTTTGAGCATGCTTGGCTTGGATGATCATATTATTCTGATGAGCGTCCATGACTTGTTTTAACTTCTGCAGAGTCAGTACTTCACCGAGCTCAAGTAGTGGCTCATGCTGGATATTGTTTGTAGTAAACTGCCATGAAAAATAGATCTCGATATCAAGCTCTGCCGCTTGTTTTACAATGTACTCAATGTAAGGCTTCGGCAGGTTGTATTCATTTTCTGGCACCACCCAAACGTCTCCCGAGCTGTTCCAGCGACCATAGTTATATAACCATGTCCTTTGCACGCCTGTTGCTTTCATCGCTTGTAACGCTTGTTTGTACATTAACTTAACGTATTCATCTTGCGAGCAATTTCCTCGTTGATTTTCCGGCAATCCACCCCAGAGTAAATAAGGAGCATAGTCTTTAAAGCTAATACCTCTTGTGATGTGGCTAGATAGCTCACCTCTGGGCGCAGGAAGCTCAAACTTACCTAGGTATTCACTCGGATATTCTGCACTATGGGGATTAACACAAGTTGTCGTTGCAGGCGGAGGTGTGGTGCTTGGTGGTGTAATTTCAGGCTCAGATGAAGAATCTCCCCCTCCGCCACATGCAGATAGTAGCAACGCGAATAGGAAAGTTAGTAGATATCGATTTTGAACAAACATTTATCACCTCAAACGTAACGCACAGCTGTGCGGAATTTAAAAAGGTTGTATAAACGTCCCTATGAATGCAACCCCACGACCTTATGCAATGCACTTAGGCTAGTAGCTTTGCGCCTAATAATTTTCATTAAAAGTTGCCAGATACGGAGAGGTTACACCAAGCAAATATGCTACACAATCGCTACAACTAAATTACAACCAGGCACAGTCAATCAACATGAAATTGATTCATGATGCAAAATAAGCATGACCAGTGCTTAACACTAATTTAAGAACCAAACTGAGCACGCTCCTCCTCGATATAGGAATACTTTGGAGAATTTGTTTTATTAAGTTCTTAGGGGCTGTTGATCTTTCGAGCTTAGTTTTTGTTCGAATTCAATTATTTTAGTACAAGGCTTGAGCGATGATGCTTAGCTGGCTAAACGAAAAGCTCGTAAC
>NZ_JBFRIY010000067.1:0-5508 GCF_041468565.1 Shewanella sp. 10N.286.54.B9 | reverse complement strand
ATTAAATTGAAATGCGACATTAGCTCAGTTGGTAGAGCGATACCTTGCCAAGGTATAGGTCATCGGTTCGAACCCGATATGTCGCTCCAATTTAATATGGCGCGATGGCAGAATGGCTATGCTGCGGATTGCAAATCCGTCGATCTCGGTTCGACTCCGGGTCGCGCCTCCACAAATTAAGAGTTTGATGAGTGGTTAAGTAATTAACTACAGTGTTTCTACCGATAACACGTATCATCAGAATCAAAGAGTTTGCCCGAGTGGTGGAATCGGTAGACACAAGGGATTTAAAATCCCTCGCTTAATAGGCGTGCCGGTTCAAGTCCGGCCTCGGGTACCAAATATTCTCGCAAGAGAATTACAATAAGCCTCAACGCAAGTTGGGGCTTTTTTGTATCTAAATATCCGCTTTAAATAATGGCTTATACCAATCAATAACAGATGTTGGCCGACACATCTAGATTACTGGCGAGTTATTGCGGTTTTAAACCTGCATTAATGAACTCAAACTTAGTTTTTACTCAGTGAGTTACACGTCGTGAGCTACGAGATCAAGCTCGTAGCTGATATGCTTACGCTCCCTTAGCTCTGGAGAACAGTTGCAGCAAATATCACTTATGCTGGTCTAAATAGATTTAGGAAGTCGTTTTGCGATGTGAGCGGTATTAGTGACTTATTGCGTATGGGGATTCAGAACAATCGTAGCAAGGAATTAAAGGCACAAAAAAGCCCAAGTGAATGGGCTTTAAAAAGTCACTATTATTAGTGCTTCAAGCTGCTAGATACATTTAGCAGGTTTTGGTAAACCGGCAATTTTTGTCGCTTGCTTGGCAGGCCCTATAGGAAACAAGGTATAAAGATACTTTGAATTACCTTTATCCGCACCTAAACTCTGACCGATCGCTTTTACGAGCACTCGAATAGCCGGACTCGTTTTAAACTCTAGATAAAAATTACGCACAAAATTAATCACTTCCCAATGCGCCTCGGTAAGCTCAATCTGCTCTTCTTTAGCGATTATTAGCGCAAGTTCAGGGCTCCAGTCGCTGACAACTTTTAAGTAGCCTTGGTGATCAGTTTCAATACTCTGTCCGTTAAATACAATCATCTTTACCAGCTAATCATTTTGTTATGGGTTAAGGTAAGCGCTACAAAATCTGCGTAACTAATCATTCTAAATGTGCTCAAGCGTGCTTGCAGTCCACGAGCAATCACATCATCTTCTAGCACAAGGATGTTGTAACCGCTTAAGCGTGATTGCCACTCTTTGTTTAATAGACAATTAACCGCGTTAGACGACAGCAAAATGCTATCAGCGCTGTTTATGTAGCGTAAACAGAGTTTAAGCGCAGCACTTTGCGTAGGAGACGATTGTATATGATGCAATATCATTAGAATACTAAGACCTCATCAACATGGTTTAAATGCGCAGCAATCGCCTGTGACGAACAAAACTGAACTTCTAGCTTTATATCGTCTTCTGTAAGGGCAAACTCTGTCATAGCAACTTCACAGACGATAATTGTTTCTACATCGTATAGTGGTAGCGCGCCAAACGTGGCGATGTAGTCTTTAGCACCAATTGTTTCTGGCGATTGGTTCTTTAATAAATTTAAGATCCCTTCATCTGTAAAAACTAAGCTAACTTCCTGCTCAAAGCTTGCACTGAGTAAAGCGAGATCTAGGGCTTCACGCCCATTAGCATTACCGTGGGGGCCTTGACTGAATACAATACAAAGTTTCTTCAACTTTAACTCCTCTCAACAGCCTTTAAAAGCTAACCAAACGATCAGCTGTCTCAATACCGGTAACAAGTTCACCTAATCCACCCATTATAAACGGAGGCTCCATATTCCAATGCTCAGTATTGTTTTCTTTTGCTTCACTACTAGACAGAACCCCACGACGCAGCGCAGCAGAGACACAATTAACCAACGGGAAATTGTATTGTTCGCTGAGAGATAACCATGCGCTTTGAAGATCAAACTCGTCACTAGCAGGACTGTTAAGGCTATTGGTATTTAGAACGCCATCTTGATAGAAAAAGACTTTATCAATAAGGTGTCCGTTTTGTAAGGCTGCTTCGGCAAAGCGATAAGCATTATAACTCGATGCACTGCCATAAGCAGGGGAGTTAATCTGGATAATAAATTTGCTCATGATAAAAAAAATGGCCCTTAAGTAGGACCATTTTAACTCAATTAAAATTAATTGGAATTAGTCATCGTTGCCCATACCCATTAAATGTAGCAGTGCTACGAATAGGTTTAGGAAATCTAGGTACAATGAGATAGTCGCGCGAATGTAGTTGGTCTCGCCACCATTAACGATTTTGCTCGTATCGTAAAGAATGAACCCGGTCATCAATAATGCAATACCAGCATTAAGCGCCATAAACACCATACCGTTACCTAAAAACAAGTTAACGAGAAGGCCGACAACCATGATCACTAAACCAGCGATTAAGAAACCACGCATGAAAGAGAAGTCTTTCTTAGTGGTAACGGCGTACCCTGAAAGGGCAACGAAGATTACTGATGTTAAACCTAGGGCCTGCATAATAAGCTGTGGACCGTTAGCCATACCTGCATAATGGTTCAGAATATAACCTAGAGACGCACCTTGCATACCAGTGAAAGCAAATACCCAGAAGATCCCTGCACTTGACTCAGCTTTACGTAGCGTCACAAACAACAGTACTAAGCTACCAATCGATAAACCCAAAGACATCATTGGGCTAATCGCTAATGCCATCGCTAAACCTGCACATACCGCAGAGAATGCCAATGTCATTGAAAGTAGCATGTAGGTGTTTTTAAGTAGTTTATTAACCTCTACCGTCGATTGACCGTAGGCGGTTTGTTGCGTCATATCTCTCATTTCTTTCTCCGAAGACAAATGCTCAAGCTGTATATTTGAGCCTTAATTAACCGAGTAGTTCCCGATTCTGTTAATAAGCCTCAAAATGCTCGTTAAGTTATTGAATCATACATTAGCTTAGGCATGTTATAAAGCTTATGCCTAGCATATCTTTGTCACAAAGCACGATACAATTTATCAGGAAGCTATTTTAATCTAACCAATCCTTTTGAAGTTTCTCTGTATCGCCTAGATAATCGAGAACCCATGCCATTGCCGGTGACTTGTTTGATGCGTTCCAAGCTAAACAGCAGGGGCTTTTCTTCTTAGAATGCTCAAGTTGTTTCTCAATCAATGCGCCGGTTTTGATAAACGGTGACGCAAAATGTGCTGGCATATACCCAATACCAAGTCCCTCACGAAAACAATTTATCGCTCTAATCCAATCCGGTACCACTAAGCGTCTTTGGTTATCCAGCAACCAAGTCATACGTTTAGGAATTTCGCGGGAAGTATCTTCTAAGCAAATGGAGGGATACTGACGGACTTCATCATCGGTCAATGGTCTATCAATATTGGCAAGAGGGTGGTTTTTGCCGACCAAGAAACACCAATCAATTTCACCCATGTCTCTAAAATGGTACTCACCACCTACAGGTATTGCTGTGGTGGCACCAATGGCAATATCACTGCGCCCAGTTGCAATTGACTCCCACACGCCATTAAAGACTTCAATACGAATTATGAGCTCAACATTGTCGAAAGTACGATAGAAATCTGCAATCAAATTGCTGATCTTATCGGCTCTAACGATATTATCTAATGCAATAGCCAGGGTAGGTTGCCAGCCATTTGCAACTCTAACGGTGTCAGAGCGCATCGCTTCCATTTCGGTGAGTAAAGTGCGTGATTGCTTGACGAAATGTTCGCCTGCAGGAGTTAAGCTAACGCTACGATGGTGCCGAACAAAAAGCACGACACCAAGTTCTTCTTCTATTTGTTTGACTGCATAGCTAACTGCCGAAGGTACTTTGTGTAACTTATTCGCGGCAGCAGTGAAGCTCCCTACACGGGCAACCATATCAATTAGCTGCATAGATTGTTCAGATAGCATGGCTCACATCCTGCTGTGATTATTTTTGATGGCTAATGTGAAAAATAAACGTTTCACAGCGATTTAGCAAGTGTTTACACTCCGCAGCCTAATTTATCTAATTCTGTTTTATTACTTATGAAATCTCTAATGAATGTTAAATACTATCTATTTCTTACCTATCTAGCGTTGCTAAGTATGCTTGGCTTTATTGCAACCGATATGTATTTGCCTGCATTCAAAGCAATTGAAGACACAATGGCAACATCGCCTTCACATGTGGCTATGTCGTTAACATTCTTCTTAGCAGGTCTAGCGCTAGGACAACTAATTTATGGTCCTATTGTAGAGCGTTTTGGCAAACGTAACGCGCTAATTTTTGGTCTAACGGTTTTCACATTGGCAAGTATCTCATTAGCAACGAGCGACTCAATGTTAGTTTTCAATATTTCACGCTTTATGCAAGCCATTGGCGCTTGTTCAGCAGGTGTTATTTGGCAAGCCATTGTGATTGAAAAATATGACGCTACAAAAGCGCAGAATGTATTTTCTAACATTATGCCTTTAGTGGCACTATCACCGGCACTTGCGCCAATCTTAGGTGCATTTATACTCGAGTCTTACGGTTGGGAAAGCATTTTTATTACCTTGACCTGTTTAGCGGTTGCAATGATTGCGCTCACTTTTAGTTTTGTTCCAAAAGAAGCTAAACAAACCAATGTCGAAAAAAGCGATATTAGCTATCTCTCTATATTGAAGAACACCAGTTACCTAGGAAACGTGGTTATCTTTGGTGCATGTTCCGGTGCTTTCTTTTCCTACCTTACTGTGTGGCCGATGGTTATGGAGCAACATGGCTATGATGCGACTGCCATTGGCTTAAGCTTTATCCCGCAAACAATCATGTTTATTCTTGGTGGTTATGCAAGTAAAACGCTTATTCGTAAGACGGGTACAGAAACCGCACTTAAAGTGTTGTTAGCTTTATTTGGATTGTGCGTATTGGCTATTGTTGTGGTAACTATTTTGGTTAAAGGTTTATCGATTTTTCCATTACTCACAGCTTTCTCGATACTTGCGGCTTGTAACGGTGCAATTTATCCAATTGTCGTTAACAGCGCGCTACAGCAATTCCCTAAAAATGCAGCAAAAGCTGCTGGGTTACAAAATTTCATTCAAATTAGCTTATCGTTTGGCGCATCCAGTTTAGTCGCTATGTGGGTTAGTAAAGGTGAGATGGCCATAGGCTGGGGCATTATGCTGTGTTCGTTTATTGTATTCGCTGGTTTCAAACTGCGTAATTACAAAAACTGGCAAGAAGTGAATAAAAACTTTGTCTTCCCGGATCCTGCACGTATTGGTGCCTGTAAAGAGGAAAAATAATCAGTTTGCGCTCTATTTAACCAACTAGTTAAAGATCTTACAATTAGGACTTTACAAGTTCAAAAAGGCGCTATATTATTCGCCGCGTTCGGAGAGATGGCAGAGTGGTCGAATGCACCGGTCTTGAAAACCGGCATGGGTTTGTAGCCCATCTAGGGTTCAAATCCCTATCT
>NZ_JBFRIY010000066.1:0-14091 GCF_041468565.1 Shewanella sp. 10N.286.54.B9 | reverse complement strand
CTATTTTTACTGTGTTGTAGACTATTTGTGGAGAATAACTAAACGGCATAGCCTCCGCCTTGTCAAAATAGCCAATAAACTGCGGCAAAAACAACCGTGAAAGATCAACAGCCCCTAGTCATTCTGCTACAGGTCAACGTTCAACCGCTCAATATGCAAGCACTTATAATGGAGAGTGCGCCAGCAGAGGTTGAGTAGCGGAAAGTAAAAAACGCCCTACTTCGTAATAGAAGTAAGGCGTTTTATCTGATAAAGCTGGTTTTAACGAATCGCTGATACCAGATAATCTATCACTGCAGTTTCTGCTGTCGAACAATGCTTTAGTTCAAACAGCGGCACTGGCTTTTCAAGCATGTTTCGCTCAACCATTTCACTGATAATGGGCAAATCCAATATCCCCGCTTTACCAACAAGTAAATTATCAAGCGGTGTACGTTTGCTTAAATTAACGATGTCCCTAAAGCCTTTTAGGTAGAGGAAATCCTTAGTAAAGCCACCACCGCGATAGACGCGGGTCGTTAAGGTAAATGCCTGCTCGGTTGTTTGCCCGTATTGCCGCATTAATGTCTGGAACGTCATCGAGAAATCCCGCTGTTCCAACATTAAATTAACGGCAACCACTCGCAGCGCCAGAATTTTAAGCCTATTGAGGGTTAAATTCCCCGAGCAATATTCGCTGTAAATGGCCACGCCTTCTTGAGTATGCGTATTACCCACCAAACCTAAAGACAACACTCGCAGCGGTTGACGTCTAGCATTCATGGTCGTCAACATGTGCACACCTAATTCATGGTAAGCAAAGGCGATCAGCTCTTTCGCTGAGAACATGGCATCTTTGTTAATTAACAAACTGCCCTTGTCATTGTCCACCATCGCTTTAGCGACAATCCGTGAAGACTTTTCAACTTTACACTTAAGTCCCCATTCATCTGCCTGCGTTTGAAACGATTTAACCGCATAATCAGCATCATAGATTGCGATGTCGTCATCGCCCGCAATGGCGGGTGCTCGCAGCAAAAACTCAGCGTTAGCAATATCATCTTTATCTGGCTGACCGTAATATTTCAGCGAGTTATAGACAAAATCGTCAGTGCCAATCGAACACAGCAGATCAATTTTAGTTGCTAAGTTATCAATTACATGACGATAAAGCTGTTGAATATCGGCATCCATGACATTTTCAACCGGTAGCTTATATAGCTGCTCACGAAATTGATATGGATTAATATTCAACTGCTTATAGCTAAACTCGGGCGCCGCTGCGCCTTTTTTTGCTAAAAACTTTTTACGTTCACTGGCGATATTAATCGGGTTAATGTATTTCAGTGTGGCGACATTATTAGCCAACTTAAATAAGCTTTTATCAAGTGACAAAATCTCTGGCGACAGTGTCGATGATAAAAGGTCAACATTACGCACCGACTTGCGCTTACCAAAGCGGCGCATGAAGTAGGCTGCAGTTTCTGATATCGCCAGCTTAACGCCCGCTTTTAACTCCTCTAATACCAACGGGTATAACTCGCCCGTGGTTTCATCCATGAACACTTTTTTTACTTCAACTGGCAACACTAATGTATTGTCAAAATGGGCATTTACATGAGCGATTAAATAACCACGCCCTTGAAACACCTCATCGGTCGCTGCGCGCACCACGAGGTTAGGCAGCTCGATTCTATTGAGCTGTTTTTCAAAGTGATGACAAGTGGCTCCCCAACGCTCAATATCTATCTGACTAGTGCCAATATTGAATGTCGGTGTGTCTGCCTCAATTCGTTGATGGTTATAAGAGTGCATATCAAACACAATACTGTTTTTAAACTGCTGCTCTAGTTTTGCTATCAGCGCCGCCAACACATTGTAGAAAGACTGATGTTTAGCATGACTTTCACTACGCTGCTTGGGTGTTAATGGTTTCTGCCATACTTGCTTATTCCAAGCGGTCTTAAAATAGGTCGATAACGCTTTGGGGCGGTTCAAGTCATATTCAAAACGTGAGTCATTGCCTATTAGTACAATAGGAAAAGACGACAGCAGCTCATCAGTATAGGGATCTTCCTCATAAAATCGTTCCGGTTTTGTCAGCAAAAAACTTTTATTCAAATCATCTCGCAGACGATGACCATTATGAATTGCTGTACAGACAACCGGGGAATACTCGTCAACCTTAACGATATACGATCCGTTATTAACTTCAGCGTGAAAACACTCGCCTTTATTGATTAATGCTATGCACTCTTTTTCAGTTAATGTGAGCATCTTCAATCGCCTTTCTAAACGCTGTCTTTTTGGTGTTTAACGCCTCTTTGGCATTAACTACACTCTCAACAAAATCGATGACTTTCTTTTGCAACTTAACGTTGTTCAACTTGTTGATGCGCATAATCCCGCCAGGGCTTTGTACGTTAACCTCAATCAATTTCTCATTGATGACGTCAATCCCGACAAAGAACAATCCATCACGTACCAGCTTAGGACCAATATGTTTGCAAAGTGCTTTTTCATTCTTGGTCAACGTATGTTTTACAACACTGCCACCAGCATGAATGTTAGAGCGCACCTCACCAGAAGCAGGAATACGCTTCATGGCACCAATAGGCTCACCGTTTAACATCAAAATACGCACATCGCCTTGCTCAGCGCCCTCGACATATTCTTGTAAAATAACGTAGTTGCCACCCTTGCCGTTGTTGATGTAAAACTCAAGCAACGAATGAAAGCTCTTTTGAGCCGCTTTTTCTACCAAGATCACACCTTGACCGCCAAAGCCATCAAGCGGCTTCATAATCATCTTGTCGGTCTTAGACTCTCGCAACACTTCCTCTAAGTACTCAGGTGTCTTTGACACATGCGTCACCGGAATAAACTTATTGTCAGGGTCGTCAAAAGACGCGGTATATAGCTTATTGTTGGCTATTCGCAACCCATCAATATCATTCATGATAAATACGTCATCACGCACCGAATCAAGAAAGTTAAGCGCGATGGTGTCCAAAGGCGGATTTGCTCGCATAATGATGCTGTCAAAACCGGCTAACGGTAAACGCAGTGTTTTAAACTCCGCCTTCTTATAAAAAGAAACGATGTTATTAGGCGTTGGCAGCTCTTTACTAAACACGCGACAATAAGCACTGGCTTCAGTGTCGCGCATAGTCAGATCACTTGTTGTAGCGAGTGCCACCGTATGCCCACGCGCCACACACTCATGAATGAGACGTAAAGTCGTATCGGTTTCGGGCTCAATATTTTTCCATGGATACATTAGAAATAATATATTCATTGAACTTTCCTATAAAATGGAATGCTCTATCTTTCTTGGGGTCATGAGACTTTGGGAGGTGTAGAGTATTCAAAATAAACAACACAATGACCCAGGTAAAATGACCTAAATCAGACTATGGCATCTATCTATCAATACAAGTTGAACTAGATAAGGCGGCGTAATTTACACCAATTTTTAGGATTGTAAAATAAAATTTTACAGGTGAACGATAATATTTACTAAGACATTGAAATTCATTGCATTTACTTTATATAAAACATAGGCAACCTATTCGGCAAGTATATATAACATACTAAAAAACAGAATTAGCGCAGCGTAACACTGCGCTTTTGTGGCGCCGATGAGCCATTAAACATAGCGTAAACTATGAGCCTTCAAACACCCTTGGCGAGGCAACATTGTCCGCTTGAATCGGTTTAAATACATTCAGTTTGCTCACTACCCATAAACCCAAACAGATAAACAATAGTAAGCCGACTTCCACAGCAAACACTGATTGAAAACCTGATTGCCAAAGTAGCAACAGTTGCGAACCGAACAACACCCAATCAGCCACAAGTGTCGCGCCAAGAATGACAACGGCGGCGAGGATCATCTGTGCCAAATAACGTTTTTGATCGGCGACGATATAGGCGAACACCATGGCAAGCAATAAACTGCCGACAAAACCGTACACCAGCCAGTCTGCACGCTGCGACATGCTTGCTGGTAGCACCCGCTCGATAAAGAAAGCTGCAGCCGTTGCCAGCACTAAGCCACCACAGCCACCTAGCGTTAGCCCTCGTATAATACACATACTTCGCTGCGAAACATTCTGCTGTGCAGCTCTTTTATCCAACCACAGCATATTACCAATAACAATCATTGCGCAGATAGCAAGCGACAAAATGAAATAGATAATCCGCACATCAACGCCAGCAAAATCACCAAAATGTAGCGTTGCTATAATCTCCCTACCTTTGCGGAATACATTGTAGTTACTGATATCGGTCTTATTGAGTAATTCGCCGGTTTTAACCCGATAGAAAAACTCATCCTTTTGAGAGAAGTTAACTAAGTCATTACCTCTTAGCTGAATAATGGCCGCTTCATCGCCATAATTATAAAAAATAACATTCCGCAAGTGAAAATCATCTCGCTGCCTCACCTCGTCGATAATCTGGTATGCACTGCTCATGTCGATTGTTTTTTCGATTTGCGGTTCATCAAACAACGTAAATCCAGCATCTTTAAATAAGGTGTCTTGATCGCCTTGATAGATAAATAGCACAAAGGCAATTTGATAAATTATCGCTAAATTAAACACTAAACCACTGATGGCATACATCAAGGTAAATGGCAGCGTCATCACTCCAACCACATTATGCAGATCTAACAATTTATCGCGGCGGTTCTTATCATGCCTATATAAAAAGAAGTGTTTGAATAACTTTTTCGCATGAATAAACACCCCAGAAACCAAGGCAAAAAGGAAAAACAAACTAATAATACCAATTAGATAGGTTCCTCCAGGCAAGTTAAGGTTGTAATGTAGCTGATAGAGAAAGTCTGCTAAGAAGAAGTCTTCTTTATCTGCCACACTTTGCCCCGTTTTAGGGTCGACCAACAGTGACACAACCTCGCCATGCTCTTCTTCTTTTCCCTCGGCGCGGACTAAATCCAAATACACTTTATAGTAAGGATCATGCTCAGACGGCATTTGTACCATCAAGTGCTCTTTATAATCGAAATCATGCAGAGCTAACTTGTTTTCAACAAGCTGCTTTAAAGGAAGGTCTTGCTGCTCTACTGCAACGGGAAACTGTGGTAACAGCGCCCACTGCTTTACTTCTTCATAAAAAAGTGTCACTGCTCCCGCCCAAAATATAAGGAACAGTAACGGTGAAATAATCACACCAATCCAGCTATGGGATTCAGTGAGGTTTTTGATCAACTTATTCTGAGGTTTTTTCATTATTTGAGTATTCATAGCGGAGTATACGACCAAAAGAGAACTGCATTAACAACCAGCGACAATATCAACAACTTGCCGCAAGCAAAGGCAACATCTTTACCATTGTTAAAGCTGTAACAATAAACCATAACGGCGACCCAAATAACGAATCCAGATAACAGGCCAAGTAACAGTTTTATATCTATAGCCAAGGGAAAAAGCAGATAAAGACTCAGCATAATACTCACCGAGAGTAATAAACCACCTAAAAAAGCGATAATCGATTTAGGCCACATTTTTAGTGCCCTCCCAGTAAAAATAGACTCGAAAAAAAGCTCATTCCGAGGGAAAAAACCAATACACTGCGGTAATTCGCATGTGCTGAAACCACCACTAACGTCAGCCACATCGCCATAATTAACAACATCGTTATTAACATGGCGACAATGAAACCGTATTGACTTGTAAAGAGACTCGTCGCCAACACCAGCGCAACCGCAAAACCACTCCAAACAACAGCCTTTGGCAGATTACAACTTATAAGCCTCTGTTTATTAGATGATAAATAACAAAAAAAACAGGCCAACCAAAGTAACAAAGTGCCCACAAAAATCATAAAACCAGCCCCAAAGATAATACAAATGATAACGATTTGTATTTATTATCGTAAATGCGTTGTAAGAATTCAAGATAATTGTGATAGCATTCTGCGCCAAATCAAATAGCAATCATTATCATTTGGGCGATATACCATGGGATCATCTAAGTTAAACCCAATCACCAACACAATTCGCTTTGGGCTCGTTATTCCAGCCTCTTTAACTTGTCTATCGGTCATGGCAGATGACAACGTCGACACAACAAACATCGAACGCATCATGGTTACCGGTCAGAAAATTGCTCGCTCAGTACAAGAGACGACCACCAGTGTTGCCGTGCTAACAGAGAAGCAGATGGAGCAGGAAAATATTAATGATTTTCGTGAAGTGTTAATCAATACCGCTAATGCTCTAGTCACTGGTAATCGTAGCTTTAGTATTCGTGGTATTGATGGTTTTAACGTGTCGGGTGGAGGAAATAGTTTCTTAGCCAGTGTCTACGTAGACGGGGCCCCTTTGCCAGAGCGCATGATTTATGGTGGTGGCTTTTCAACTTGGGACGCTAAACAAGTTGAAATATTGCGAGGCCCACAATCTACTTTACAAGGACGTAATGCGTTAGCGGGCGCAGTCATCATGACGACCCAAGCACCAACCCAAGATTGGCAAGGAAAATATCAGTTAACGGTAGGTGAAAATGGTCAACGAGAGATTGGCGTTGCAATTGGTGGGGGCCTTATCGAAGATGAACTTTCATTTCGTTTTAGTGGCGAAAAGAGAGAGATTGATGGTTATATCGAAAACCTAGTACGCGATGAAGCTGCCGATTATCGTGAAGACGGCACTTACCGATTAAAGCTGCTATATCAGCCATCGGCAATGCCTGAGTTTTCAGCTCAACTCGGTTATACCCGTGCCAATAGTGAGCATGGTCATACAGCGGTAGAAATTGCTCAAGGTCAAAATCCATTTGAAAATCGCTATGTTTACAATAACGATGAAAGAACAGAGGCTGTCGATGCCGACGTACTGGTGTTGGAGCTAAACTATGACTTAAGTGATTATTGGGCACTTGGCTCCTACACCACTTGGTCTAGTGTCGATACACAATTTACTTGGGACTCTGACTTCTTGGCAATCGAGGGAAGTGAATTTCCAGAAGATACCGGCAGCATTTCTAACTATAACAATACAACCGACTCGCTCAGTCAAGAGCTGAGGCTGACCTTTGAGTACGATGATTTTAGCGGCATTATCGGTGCGTATTATTTCAATACCGACATCGATGACCACTCTAACGGTTTAAGTAACTTAAAGCTAAACCGCTTAGGGCTGACAAGTGATATTTTACAAGCAAGGTACGGTTTAAGCCAACCTATCGCTGATCTAGTGGTTAACCAATATGCTGAGTTTAACCCCGCTCACACGAGCGCACTAACGTCATCACAACAGACCGTGTCCAGCTATGCACTGTTTGCTGATGCCGTTTGGAATATCACTGAAAAGTGGGATATTTTTGGCGGTATTCGCTTTGACCATGAAAAACAAGAAACTCAAAATGACGCCCAGTACATCATTTTAAATAAAGATAAAATGCCTGATCCAGCCAGTTATATGGGCACCCCTTATGAAGATATCACACCTTTAATCGCCGGTATTAACCAGCAGTTTTATGATTTAGCTACGAATGCTTCAACAGCCACCCCGCAAATTAATAATGACTTTAATACCATTTTGCCAAAATTAGGCGTGAGCTATCATTGGACTGAGGACTTAATCACCAGTTTTTCTTTCCAAAAGGGCTACCGTTCAGGCGGAGTTGGCATTAATAATGCTCGTGGAGAGGTGTTTGAGTATGACCCAGAATATACTGATAACTTTGAGTTTTCACTACGTTCAATATGGTTAGATGGTGACCTAGTTGCCAATGCCAACGTGTTTTATGTGGACTGGCGCGATCAACAAGTAAATGTACAGCTTTCACCCAACCGTTATGACAGTGAGACAGTTAATGCGGGTCAATCAACCGTGAAAGGCTTTGAACTTGAACTTAATTACCAAGTAACTCACCAGCTAGCACTTTATGCCTCAATAGGGCAATCAAAGACCGAGTTTACTGAATTTGTAATTTCCATTCCGACTGAAACCACGCCCATTGTGAATGACTTATCGGGTCGTCAATTTACCGCGCCGGAGTGGACAGGTAACATCGGCGCTACCTACACCGCCGATAATGGTATTTTCGCTAACCTCAATGCCAACTACGCAGACAGTGCGCCAGTTAAGGTCGATCCGTACCGTGAAGGATATAAAGAAGGTGACGCTCTGTTTGATCCATACAACGACAGCCGCACACTGGTGAATATGCAGATAGGCTATGAATGGCAAAACGTAGGGGTTTACTTACAAGCTAAGAACTTATTTGATGAAGAGTACATTACCAATAAGTTTACTCGTACGCCGGCGTTAGGCGAACCAAGACAGTTTGCTCTGACAGTACGCGGAGAGTTCAGCCTTTAATAACGCAAAATAGTAAGATTGAGTTGAGTAACTCGCAAGCAGGCCGTATAGCTAGAGACTGGCTAAACGGCCTGCTTGTATGAAAGTATATAAACCACTATTTGCAGACGCACTTAGCGGATTGAGCGCAAGGGGCTGCTGCAGCAACGCTGCACATACCACTAGTGCTACCGGTACCAACACACCACGCATTACAGTCAAATGTATCAGGGTGTCCGGTGTCATTAGTATGGGCATGAAGTACATCTTTGCCTGGA
This sequence comes from Shewanella sp. 10N.286.54.B9, assembly GCF_041468565.1. Lineage (NCBI taxonomy): Bacteria > Pseudomonadati > Pseudomonadota > Gammaproteobacteria > Alteromonadales > Shewanellaceae > Shewanella > Shewanella sp. 10N.286.54.B9. Next base: position 5,502 of record NZ_JBFRIY010000066.1, on the reverse strand, counting down.
TTAGATTCCACCAGCAAGCCGTCTGGCAGACAAGCTTCACCAAACATTCTGCCGTTTGCGACTCCCTTATCATCAGTACCAATATGGCAACCTGCAACACCAGGTGCTACCCCGTCACTATCTTTCCACCAAGTCTTTTTCCCTTCCATCCAATCACTGGGTTTAAAAGCAAATACTCCTTTAGCACCGGGCATATCCTTCGCGCCACTCGATGGCGCTGTATCATGACTATCGCCAGCTATAACGTTGACAGAAAACACCATACACAACAGCAATACAACTGTTTTTAGATAACTCATACACATCCCTTTAGTCCTTTTAGCTCATGCGAAATTGCATATTCGCGGCCAGATCAAATAGGACAACTCCCCAAACTGCAGACCTTTTCGCAGTATAAAATACTGCAATAAAAGCTAGCAGTGGCATGCCGAATTATCAAGTTAGCATCATTCATGCATAAGCTGTTTGGCTTATACTACTGTGCTATAGCCGACCACCCTATGCAGCAAAGATTTACTAAATGACGCTAGCCCCGTTTGGTATAATTTCAGCCCTATAGAGCAAGCACAACTGCTGGTATTTTTAGCCACCTTAACCGATGGAAATTTGCTAACTGATAAAAAATTTAGCGAGCCCTTTATTCGCTCCCCCTCGTGATACGCATAAAAAAGCCTGCATTTGCAGGCTTTTAATCATGCCTATAAACTCGTTAATCAATATTGATATCAGTATCTTTATGATCATACATGTCAGGTGTGGTGTGTAGGTTACCCGCAAAACCCGCTTTCTCTAACTGCTGGCGCACCGCTTTAACCTGCTCTGCCGTTACAGGTTCCTCACGGCCACCCAAATATAAGCGTACAAAGCTAATGAGTTTTGCTAACTCGCTATCGGTAAGCACATTTTGAAAGCTAGTCATTGGCATAAAGTTACGTTCTTCATCCAGATAGGTTGGCGCTAAACCACGGATCGTCACCGCAATAGTATTGAACGGGTCACTGTGCATGATAATGCCATTATTAAGCAGAGTTGGCGCAATTGGATCGCGACCTTTACCATCTTCTCCATGACAAGCCCCACAGGTATCCGCATACATGGCAAAAGCTTCAAATTGTTCCGTTGAATATGACTCCGCCACAAAGCCTGTAGGTGATAACTGCTCTTGCCCATCGGGAATAGTGTTATGAACATCACCCACCAATAAATAGCGTGATATCGCCTCAATATCATCACGAGTCATCAAGCTGGTACTATTTTTCACTACATCCGCCATACCGGCAAAGGCTGAACCTTTAGAAGAGTGCCCCGTGTGCAGAAAGTCTGTCAGTGACTCAATATCCCACCTATCTTCATGCAGTTCTTGAGCTGAAATATTGGGTGCATTCCAGCCATCAATAATATTGCCTTGGAATATTTTTTCAGGGATCAAAGCCTGTGCCAAATTTCTAGGGGTATGACATTCAGAGCAATGGCCTAACCCCATCACCCAATACTTACCCTTTTGCCACTGCTTGAGTTCATGCTCATTAAGTTCCGCATGTTCAGGGGCGCTATAAGACAATGGTTCGGTATCCATAAACACCAGGTTCCAACCCAATAAGCCTTGGCGGATATTGGACGGAAACATCATCTCATTGGCATCATTTTGCCTTGGCACCGCTGTTATCGACTGTAGGTAACTCCATAAATCTTGAGTGTCTTGTTCGGTTAAATACTGATAAGAAGTGTAAGGCATTGCCGGATACAGATAGCCATGTTTGCCTTTGCCATCAAATAGCGCAGCTTTAAACTCCGCATAGTCATTATCGCCGATCCCTTCACTGAAGTGCGGGGTAATATTGGTTGAATAGATGGTGCCAAAAGGCGTTTTAAATGGCAGCCCACCAGCAAAGCGCTCGCCACTTTCAGAGCTATGGCAAGCAACACAATCCCCCGCATTGGCAAGATACTCACCTCTGGCGACAGAGTCAGCATCGAGCGCTGCAAGTTTGGCGTCATAAGCGATTCTTTGCTCGGTAATATAAGCGCCAATGGCCAACACTTCATTGCGGCTTAACTGTTCAGCAAAAGCTGGCATCAGGTTATTCAGACCAAATTCGATGGTATGTTTTATCTCCTCAATGCTGCCGCCATGCAGCCAAATGTCATCCGATAATACTGGCGCACCTATTTCAATATTGGCCACCGTACCGTCGCCATGACAGCTGGAACAATACTGCACAAATATCTCTTTACCCAGATCAATTTTCACTTGCGGAGCATTTAGGTTTCTGCGCTGTAAGGACGCGATGTAATAGGACATTTTAAGAATTTGATCTTCCGACAAGATGCCTTTCCAACCAGGCATCGCACCATGACGGCCATGTTCGATAGAGTGGATAATATCTTTTTCAGTTCCGCCATAAAGCCATTCATTATCTGTAAGATTGGGGAAATGCTTTTGCCCTTGCGCATTAGCACGATGACATGCCGCGCAATGGTTTTGAAACAACAACTCGCCGCTTTTGGTAACTTTCGGGTTAGCAGCTAATGTTCCTAGACTGAGATCGCTTAAAGGTGCTATTTGCATATCTAAGTCAGTCGTCGGCGAGCTCAGCGCATCGTCGATCTGCTTCCAGCCCATTAAACCAGCCCAGTTTCCTAGACCTGGATATAAGACTAAGAATCCTGCAGAAATAATAAATGCTATTAGGTAAGCCAGGTAAAAAATGCGTGGCGGAGGTGCATCGTTTTCATCAATACCGTCAAAGCTCTCAATGGTTTTATCTTTATCGGCAGTATGCTCAGTTCGCCAGTATTTAATGACCACCAACGCCATAAATGCGAGAAAGATGAAGATGAATACAATCACCCAGGTGTTCCAGAAAACAGTCATATCAACGCTCCTGATCGCTGGCAGTGTCATTCCCTAAGCTTTGTAAGTAGTGAATCAAAGCTTCTCCTTTTGTCACCCCTTTCACAGCAAGACGCGAACGCTCTATCTCACTCTCAGTGTAAGGCACACCTAACCCCTGTAGGACGCGCATCTTATTTTCAATCTCGTCCCCTGATAATACTTGTCTGAATAACCACGGATAACTAGGCATCAAAGAGGTAGGTACTACCTGTCTTGGATTAATAAGGTGTAATCTTTGCCATTGCGCTGAATATTTCCGTCCCAGATTAGTCAAATCAGGACCGGTTCTTTTCGACCCCCAAAGGTTAGGGAATTCATAAATATCATCCCCCTCCTTATTCGCTCGACCATCACGTTTTATTTCAGGCTCAATGCCTCGCACCATCTGTGTGTGACAAACATGACAACCTTCGCTGATATAAACATCTCTGCCCGCGACTTCTAATGCGGTTAGTGGTTTGGCTAACGACGTCGCTCTAATTTCATCGGTGCGAACAAGGTTAGGTACCACCAGCACCAATATAGAAAAACTGGCAACCACGATAGTTGAAATAATCAGGATAACAACCGAATGGGTAAAGTCTTTACTTAGCATCAGCGACTTCCTCCTGCTCTAGCGAAACGGTTTTGTAGAGATTAAATGCCATCAGAAGCAGACCCGTTACAAAACATGCACCGCCAAAGAATCGAACAAATAACCAAGGTGCTTTAAAGTCCATTGCTTCAACAAAGCTGTAGACAAGTGAGCCATTTTCTTGCTGTGCTAACCACATGTAACCTTCACCAATCCCTGCAACCCAAAGCGCAATGGCATAAAGCGCCACCCCTACATGGGCTAACCAGAAATGCCATTTGAGCATTCGATTTGACCAAAGCTGAGTCTTACCCCACAACCGCGGAATAAAGTAATAGAAAGTTGCAATACCCGACATACCAACCCAACCCAGCGCTGCCGAATGTACATGACCAATAATCCATTCAGTGTTATGTGCCACCATGTTAAACCAGCGAATTGCCAGTAACGGCCCTTCAAATGTCGCCAAACAGTAATAGAGAATTGCCGACATGAAAAACCACATAATGTAATCAGTCTTAAGCTTTTGCTTGTTTTGCAATAAGGTCATGGCGCTGTTAAATGCCCCAGCCCAGGAGGGAAGCCACAGGATCAGTGACATTACAATACCGATATTCTGCACCCACACTGGCACAGATGAGTAGAGTAGATGATGGGTTCCGGCCCAAGTATAAAAGCCGACCAATCCCCAGAAATGGATAACGGATAACCGGTATGAATAGATCGGACGTTCAGAGATTTTAGGAATAAAATAGTAGTTCATACCAATGATGCCAGCCGTTAGTAAAAACCCAACGGCATTGTGTCCCCACCACCACTGAACAATGGCATCTTGTGCACCGGCAAATACCGAATAGGATTTCATGAACGATGCTGGCATTGCCAAATTATTAAGCACAAAAATAAGTGCCACCACAATAATGAAGGCACCAAAGAACCAGTTTGCAACGAAGATATGATTAACCTTTCTTTTTGCTATCGTGCCAAAAAACAATACCGCGTATAGCACCCATACCAACACAATCAGTAAATCAATGGGCCACTCTAGCTCTGCATATTCTTTACTTGAGGTGTACCCCATAGGCAAAGTGACTAAAGCCAAGAACAACACTAATTGCCAGCCCCAAAAAACCATCCAAGACAGGCTTTGATTAAACAATTTGGTCTGGCCGGTTCTTTGCACTATATAGAGCGAAGTTCCCATCAACATATTGACCACAAACCCGTAGATCACCCCCGAGGTATGTAGCGGTCTTAGGCGCCCGAACTGGATATATTCAGAATCAAAATTGAGCACAGGCCAGTACAGTTGAGCTGCCAGTACCACACCAATAAACATTCCAGCAATGGACCAAGCCACCGCTGCCACAATAAAATAACGGACAACTTTTACGTCATAAAGCTCCATGCCCGGTGACATATGTGACATATACTATTCCCCTTCCTTTTTGGTACCCAATACAGAAAAATAATAGGCTATATCTTTGATATCCTGCTCGGATAACGCATCAGCTTGCTGCTGCATTAAAATTGCCAGACCACTGGTACGCTGCCGTGATTTATAATCTTTGAGAGAAGAGATCAAATAACCCACTTTTTGACCACGCAAATTGGGGTAAGGATCGAGAGTCGATATGCCATCTTCACCATGACATGTCATACAAACTTTGGCCTTTTGCTTACCAATTTCAAATGTCGGTTCGTAATCAGCCTTAACATTCAAGGCTAAAAATGAAAGCACGATTAGCAGGATTATTCGATTCATTAGCTATCTCTTATTTTAAAAGGCACCCTATTGAAACTAGTATGGATTGCTCAATTTGCCAGCTATAACATTTAAATAACCTTACGTAGCGATAGCGAAATTGGTTCACAACCTGAAGTAATTAACAAGGGGCTGTTGATCTTTCACGGTTGTTTTTGCCGCAGTTTATTGGCTATTTTGACAAGGCGGAGGCTATGCCGTTTAGTTATTCTCCACAAATAGTCTACAACACAGTAAAAATAGCCAAGAAACGCGGCCCTTTGGGTT
>NZ_JBFRIY010000065.1:0-7607 GCF_041468565.1 Shewanella sp. 10N.286.54.B9 | reverse complement strand
GAGGCTCAATGATTATCAAGTCGTTGAAGCAGGACAAATAATAGTTAGCTTTTGCTCCTGCGTCGCTTATTTTAGCCAACATATTATTTGCCTCTTAACGAGGCGTTAGCTTTCTCTAAAGGTTACGGATGAGCCGGAAATTCTTTTCAACACTGATACCGATATTTTTAGTATTTAGCTTTGGTTGGACCTTTTATGGTCAACATAAGGCTAATAATTTGCTATCCGAAATAGCAAATACTCCAGAAAATGAAATAGTCGCTGTTATGGTTCGAAATACAGCCATTGGGAAATGGATTGTATTAAGAAATATTCCAAATTCAGTCTTGGCGTCACTTTTAGAGGCTTTTGGAAAAAGTGAATCTGCAATGGGGTATAGGCCTATTAATCCTCATAATAATATTGTTATCAGAATTGAGACAAAAAATGGGGCTTTTGACTTCGATTTTCGCTCCCATGATGAACATAATAAGTGGGTCAAGTTCACGTTGGTTAATCGTAGTTATTTCGGCAAAAGTAGCTTTACTCAAGACCATTTGGGGGACTTCAAATCTAAGGAATTATTTAAATTTTTGCAATATGTAGAAAACGAAAGCTAACAAGTCGATAAAGTGATTAGAATAAGTGGGGGTCAGTGTAAACTTTAATTGATACCCATACATTTGCTAATTCCACTACCCATTCCTAGACCCTTTGCACTAACGCGTTCCTGTCCAATAATGAGCTTGCCGTTAGGCAGGTATCTAGAGACTAACAGCCATTACAGACTCACCCAGTACACCCATTCCCCATCGGAGTTGCCGAAGTGCGTTGAAAAATAGCCGTAATGCCCACACGGACGTGGGCATAGCTTTCGCGGGACAGACCGCTTATTGGCATCCATGCCACCGCGGCATTCGTAAATCCATTTACAGCAGATGTCCCATCGGAAGCGTTAGGCTATTTCGAATAAGTACGAGGGAGACAACTTCGTCGGGGCGGCTCGGGTGATGCAAGAGGGGGAAGCTGTTGTCCCCCTTTTGCCCGAGTGTGAGCTGGAAGCTCACGACTTTTATCAAGCGGAGCTTGATTGGGTTAGTTGTTAGGCGCAGTCTCACTATCAGGATTAAAAGGTGTTAATCCCATTAAAACCAACTCCTTATCAGAACCCTGATACTTCAAAAACAACTGCGCAATATCATTGGGCGCGTCCTCAATGACAGTAAACCCATGTTGCCCATAGAACCCTTCTAAATGTGCTAAGGCAAAAATATACGTCTTGCCATCACAGATAACGGATTCAAGTTCATCCATCAACTGATGCCCCACACCTTGGCCACGAAAATCAGGGTGCACCAACATCCCCGTTAAAATGGCTAACTCACCGATTGGTCGAATACGGGCGCTGGCAACTATCTCACCTATGCTGTCAGCATTAGTGTCAGTTTGGCTTAGCACACAGACTGACTCTTTCTGCAACAGGCTTGCGTAGGGCATATGTTGGCGATAGAACTTCTTCACCTCGATGCGTTCATCAGGCGCTAACCAAGTTAATTGCAATGTGTTTTTACCTTATCGATTAAGCGTTATATCAGCGAATAGCAGTTTGCGCTCTAGCCGCATTGGTGACTAGCGATTACGCCAAGCTAAAACAAGAGAGCGACTTCTTATGATGACGTAAGAGAGAAGCATAAATCCAATTGACGCGCTATACAGCGCTACAATGATGTTATCGCTATCCCAGCTTGCATTTGAATCCGTCACCATCTTCCATGTATCAAAGGTGCAAACTCCTGCTAGTAATAATAGGATAAGTGAGCCTACAAAGAGGCCGATAACCTTCAAGAACAAACTGAAAGATAACTCATCTGATTGAGCTAGCTTTGTTGAACGATCGAGACCAAATAATGTGGAGTAGAGCATCTTGCTAGCGATGATAAAAAAGGCCAGAGCAAAAATGAAAAGAGCGAACTCAGTAGCAAAGATGAGTAGCACCAAGCCAAATAGAAAAAAGCCAATGGGCATGTAGCGACGCATAAGTATAAGAGCCTAAGTATAGTTGTTAGCTTGCTGCGCATAATAGTATTGGATGTCAGTAGAATCAATCACTTTGGCTGGTTTGATATGCGTGATAGAGGCTCCTACATATCGTTGGTTTTTCGCCATTTATAACATTTTTGGTTAAATGCTCCAGAGATTCGATAATCTCTAATCGCTTATGGCACATTAGGATGCATGTGCCATACATAACGCAGGTTTACGATTTTGAAAAAGTCATCCTTGGCAAATCGTCATAAATGTTCCAGACATAACGACGATTTCTTGCCATCCTTGGCAAATCGTCATAAATGTTCCGGACATAACGACGATTTTTTGCCATCCTTGGCAAATCGTCATAAATGTTCCGGACATAAAAAAACCGCCGGTAGGCGGTTTTAATTGTAAGCTTTGCCGATGTAATCGATGCAGCTTACATACCAGCGTCAGCGCGTAGTGCTTCTGCTTTGTCTGTCGCTTCCCATGGGAACTCGTTACGACCAAAGTGACCATAAGCAGCTGTTGCTTGGTAGATTGGGCGAGCTAGGTTTAACATTTCTGTTAGACCATATGGGCGCAAGTCAAAGTGACGACGTACTAGGTCAATCAATAGCTCTTCAGCCACTTTAGCTGTGCCAAATGTTTCGATGCTGATTGATGTTGGCTCTGCCACACCAATTGCGTAAGACACTTGAATTTCACAGCGGTCAGCAAGACCTGCTGCAACAATGTTCTTAGCTACGTAACGTGCTGCGTATGCTGCACTACGGTCAACTTTTGATGGGTCTTTACCAGAGAAAGCACCGCCGCCATGACGCGCCATGCCGCCGTAGGTATCAACGATGATCTTACGACCTGTTAGACCACAATCGCCTACTGGGCCACCGATAACAAAACGGCCAGTTGGGTTGATGAAGTATTTAGTGTCTTTAGATAACCACTTAGCCGGCAGTACTGGCTTAATGATGCTTTCCATAACACCTTCGATAAGATCTGCTTGAGTCACGTCTTCGCTGTGCTGAGTAGAAAGTACCACAGCATCAATACCAGCAACGCTACCGTCACTGTTATAAGCAAAAGTCACCTGACTTTTCGCATCTGGACGTAACCATGGCAACGTCTTGTCTTTACGCATCTCTGATTGACGCTTAACAAGCTTATGCGAGTAAGTGATAGGCGCAGGCATTAATACGTCAGTTTCGTTGTTGGCATAACCAAACATTAGGCCTTGGTCGCCAGCACCCTGTTCTTTCGGGTCGGCACGGTCAACACCTTGGTTGATGTCAGGAGACTGCTTACCAATCACATTGAGAATTGCGCAAGAGTCAGCGTCAAAGCCCATGTCTGAGTGAGTGTAGCCGATGTCACGTACGGTCTTACGGGTGATCTCTTCGATATCAACCCATGCAGAAGTGGTGACTTCACCGCCAACCATAACCATGCCAGTTTTGACATAAGTTTCGCAGGCTACGCGTGCTTTTGGATCTTGCTCCAAAATTGCGTCGAGTACCGCATCAGAAATCTGATCGGCGATTTTATCTGGATGACCTTCTGAGACCGACTCAGAGGTGAACAAGTGCTTTGCCATGATGGAAAATCTCGTCTTTAAACAATTTGAATGTGTAGAAGTATCTACATCTAGACGGCTATCTTAGTGGAAAACAGCTTGGATGACACCCTTTTCGCTTAATTTTGTGCAGTAATCCACGCTATTAAATCCTTAGTTTATACAAGGATAATGGTTGTGGTTTTTAGTAAGTTACTGAAAAAAATCTTTTTATCTGGTTTGGTATACTCACTTGTTCTGATAAAAAATGATCAAGCAATAGCCATTATTGACGAGTTGGCTGGCGAATATTTTATTTTGGCTACGCTAAATTCATTCGCAACTAAGTTAAGGTGTTGTTAAATATGGCTAGAGTGTCATAGGTAATGAATAATATGTTTCGATAATTTTTCAATCTGAGCGAATTAAATTTGCGTCCTACTGTGTAGTAGGCGAAAATATGGCTCCAAAATTTGCTGTAGAGAAGGGATAAGCAGATTTAAAGTTGCAGCCCTTCACTAGATCTAAGCCTCAATACCTCAACACGACGCAGGAGAGAGCATGTCATCTCGTAAAGAACTCGCTAACGCAATCCGTGCATTAACCATGGATGCCGTTCAAAAAGCCAATTCTGGTCACCCAGGTGCACCAATGGGGATGGCTGACATCGCTGAAGTGCTATGGAATGATTTCCTAAAGCACAACCCAAACAACCCAGAGTGGGTTGATCGTGACCGTTTTATCTTGTCAAACGGCCATGGTTCTATGCTTATATACTCTCTGCTTCACCTTACGGGTTATGCATTGCCAATCGAGGAGTTGCAGAACTTCCGCCAGCTTCACTCTAAAACGCCTGGTCACCCTGAATATGGTTACACACCAGGTGTTGAAACAACCACTGGCCCATTAGGCGCTGGTATCAGTAACGCTGTGGGTATGGCGATTGCTGAAAAGACATTGGCTGCACAGTTCAATCAACCTGGCCATGACATTGTTGATCACTTCACATACTGCTTCTTAGGTGATGGCTGTTTGATGGAAGGGATCTCTCATGAAGCTTGTTCATTAGCGGGTACGTTAGGCCTTGGTAAGTTAGTTGCTTTCTGGGATGACAACGGTATCTCTATTGATGGTCACGTTGAGGGCTGGTTTACTGACGATACACCTAAGCGTTTCGAGTCTTACGGCTGGCACGTTATTGCTAACGTAGATGGCCACGATAGCGACGCAATCCGTGCAGCAATCGAAGAAGCGAAATCTGTTACAGATAAGCCAACGATGATCTGCTGTAAAACAACCATTGGTTTTGGTTCGCCAAACAAGTCTGGTAGCCATGATTGTCACGGCGCACCATTGGGTGATGCTGAAATTGCAGCGGCCCGTGAGTTCCTTGGTTGGGAGCACGGTGCATTTGAAATCCCTGAAACTGTTTATCAAGGTTGGGATGCTAAAGATTCTGGCGCTTCAAATGAAGCTAGTTGGAATGAAAAGTTTGCTGCATATACAGCTGCTTTCCCAGAACTTGCTGCTGAATACAAGCGTCGTGTTATCACTGGCGAGCTTCCTGCAGAATTTGAAGAAAAAGCGAATGCATTTATTCAAGAATGCCAAGATAAAGCAGAAGGCATTGCTAGCCGTAAAGCATCACAAAATGCGATCGGTTTCTTCGGTGAAATGCTACCTGAGCTGTTAGGTGGTTCTGCAGATTTAGCGGGTTCAAACTTGACTCTTTGGTCTGGCTCTAAAGGCATTCAAGATGATGCTGCCGGTAACTACATCTACTATGGTGTACGTGAGTTCGGTATGAGCGGCATTATGAATGGTGCTTCTCTACACGGTGGTTTCATCAACTACGGTGCAACGTTCATGATGTTCATGGAATACGCACGTAACGCAGTACGTATGTCGGCATTGATGGGCATTCAAAACATCTTCGTTTATACCCATGACTCAATCGGTCAAGGTGAAGACGGTCCTACTCACCAGCCTGTTGAGCAACTTGCTAACTTGCGCATGACACCAAACATGACAGTATGGCGTCCTTGTGATGCTGCTGAAACCGCCGTTTCGTGGAAGAGTGCTATTGAGCGTCGTGATGCACCAACATCGCTTATCTTTAGCCGTCAAGGCCTTAAAGCACAGTCGCGCACTGCTGAGCAGTTAGCGAATGTGGCTAAAGGCGGTTACGTACTAAGTGATTGCGCTGGAACGCCAGAGCTAATCCTTATCGCTACAGGTAGCGAAGTGCAGCTTGCACTTGATTCAGCTGCAGCGCTGACTGAGCAAGGTCAGAAAGTACGTGTTGTTTCTATGCCGTCAACTAACGAGTTCGACAAGCAAGATGCAGTATATAAAGAATCTGTACTGCCAAGCAGCGTGACTAAGCGTGTTGCGATTGAAGCGGCTCACGTTGATTTCTGGTTTAAGTACGTAGGCTTTAACGGCGCGGTTGTGGGCATGACTACCTTTGGTGAGTCTGCGCCAGGCGGCGACTTGATGAAGCACTTCGGCTTTACTGTTGAAAATGTTGTAGCGACCGTTAACGGTCTATAATACGCTTAAAAAGTAAAGTAATAGATGCAATGGCATACTTGTCAATTGACCTGTACGCTCATTGCAGCTAACGATTGCTCTATGATCTAACGGCTTACCAATTGCGGTAGGCCGTTGTTGTATTTATAAATTAGCGCGTAAAAGGTAAAATAGATCCATGATAAGAGTCGCTATAAATGGTTATGGCCGCATTGGTCGTTCAATTCTTCGTGCTGTGTATGAGTCTGAAAAGCGTGACCGCATTCAGATTGTCGCGATAAATGAATTGGCAAAACCTGAAGCGATGCTACATTTAACTCAGTACGACACCACTCACGGACGCTTTCACACCCAAGTTAAGCTTGATGATCAACATATGATTATTGGCGATGACGCGATTAAGTTGTTACATGAATCTGAACCTGACAACTTGCCTTGGCAAGAGATGGGGATTGATATTGTGTTTGAAGCAACGGGAGTGATAAATGATCGCCAAGCTTGTGAAGCGCATATTCGTGCCGGGGCCAAGCAAGTACTGATTAGCAATCCCTCATCACACGATGTCGATGCCACCATTGTTTATGGCGTTAACCAAGACTTACTCAAGGCTGAGCATACTATTGTCTCCAATGCCTCTTGTACGACTAACTGTATCGTGCCGGTGATTGACGTACTCGATAAGCACTTCCAGGTAAAAAGTGGCGCGATTACCACCATTCACTCGGCGATGAATGATCAACAAGTGATTGATGCTTACCACGATGATTTACGCCGAACCCGCGCCGCAGGGCAGTCCATTATTCCAGTCGATACTAAACTTGCTCGTGGTATTGAGCGTATATTGCCGCACATGAAAGATAAGTTTGAAGCTATTTCTGTGCGTGTACCGACGATTAACGTTACTGCTATCGACCTCTCCGTTACGCTAGATAAGCGCGTCGATATCGAACAAGTTAATAAGGTACTTAAGCAGGCAACAGAAGGATCGTTTTCCGGTGTCGTTGGCTATACTAATGAGCCACTAGTATCGTGTGATTTTAACCACGATCCGCGTTCAAGTATTGTCGATGGTACCCAAACTAGAGTCAGCGATGGCCATTTGGTTAAGCTATTACTCTGGTGTGATAATGAGTGGGGTTTCGCTAATCGTATGCTCGATACCAGCTTAGAGATGATTAAAGCAAGAAGGGCTTAGGTAAAGCAGGTTTAAAGCAGGTCCTAGGGATAAAGCAGGTCCTAGGAAAAAGCCAAGCCTAGAAAGCCGGGAAAGGCTAAGGCGGATAGAGTCGCAAAGGCAAAAGCCGAAAGAATAGAGCGGGAAAAGCAAAACTAGAAGAGTGTAACAAAGGTTACTGGTATTGCTTTGTTTTTAGAGAGGGTGGAGGCCGTCCTAGAAGTGAACTTGCGAACGCTCTAACACTTAGAGCCTTCTTCTCAAGTAGGTCGGCATTTATGCCGTCACAGTCAAAGGTTTATGGCAAAGCCAAGAAACTGCTAAGACGGTTGACGGCTA
>NZ_JBFRIY010000064.1:19854-45269 GCF_041468565.1 Shewanella sp. 10N.286.54.B9 | reverse complement strand
ACTCACTATACAAGCAGAAGATATCGGCAACTATTATGGCGATACCAGCTCAAACAAAGTTTATCTCGACGTGGGAATTGTTGGGATAATAGTCCAATGGAACGCTTTTTTAGGAGCCTTAAGACAGAATGGATACCAACGACAGGGTATCGCAACTTTGCAGAAGCTCAGCAAGAAATTACACGATACATAATTGGATATTATTGTCAGCTTCGCCCGCATCAATATAACGGCGGACTGACACCTAATGAATCAGAACGATTGTTCTGGTTAAACTCTAAGATCGTGGCCAATATTAGTTGACCACTACAGTTTTAGTAATATCCTCATCAGAAATAAGATCAACGTTATCACAACCATTAGAACCACAGACATCAGAAGGACCTGCTCCACCAATAGTCTGTTTAAGCCCAATGGGAAAAACACGATTATTTATCGACAGTGACTTTAGTTTTGTTTTTCTTTAAAACCAACTTCATTCTAACTCCAAAAAAAGTAAATTAATTTTTATAGCGAAACTAAGATTAAAAATGTCCACATGGAATCAAAGTTAAATTAACTTCAACCCTGACAAATCCCCACAAAAAAATACGAATAAATAATGAGATAGATAAAAAAGAGAGGAACATTCATGGCATTTGGTGATCAAATTTATCGCCAAACAAAAATTACCACGAGTAAATACCATGAATGCAAAGCAAGTTTTATCAGAATGTCTCTCTCTTATCACCCCATCAATACACAAAACTCGTCGACAGAGTTTGTTTTCAGCAATCGAAAGTTCAATGAATGGTGGCTCCCTATCAATCACTGGCCTTGGTCGCGACATTGATAGTAATACCTTGGAAAAACATAAGATTAAACGTGTTGATAGGCTTGTAGTAACGTCAACTTAAATCGTGATATCGAGTTCATCTATACCCGAATAAGCTATTTGTAAGTCCGAACAATGAAGCAGCCAATTATTTATATCGATTGGTCAGATCTTGACGACCGTAAACAACACTTTCTAATCAGAGCTTCACTTGCAGCTCAAGGCAGGTCACTAACGCTTTACGAAGAGATACATCCACTCAGAAGCCAAAAACTCACCTGTTATTTATGACAAAACTAAAGGCTATGTTGTCTGACGACTGTAAGCCTATTATCGTCACTGATGCATGTTTTCGTATCCCTTGGTTTAAACAGGTTTGTCTCTTAATTGGGATTATGTAGGCCGCTTTAGAAATAGAACACACTGCAGAAAAATCGCGGTTCATCATTGGTATCCAGTCAAAAAACTCTATGTTCTAGCAAGATCTAGAGCTAAAAATCTCGGCGTATACTTTTTAGGAGAACAGGTCTCTTTCAGCTCTCGTTTAGTTATCTTTAAACGTGACCCTAAAGGACGAAAAGATAGAACCGCAACAGGTGATAAAAACAGGCGTTGTAAGCAGTCTCGTACGAGTGCCGAGCGAGAAAAAGAACCTTGGTTACTAGCGAAATCACTTTGTAACTCAAAATTTAAGGTTAAAAGAGCCGTTCAGATTTACGCAACGAGGATGAAAATAGAAGAAAGCTTTAGAGATGTTAAAACTGTTTTGAGAGTGAATGATAGCGGTATTCGAATAGCGAGCAGGCTGAGCGTATTACTACTCATTGCTTGTCTGTCACAGTTTATCCTTTATCTACTAGGTTTAGCAGTGAAAGCCGCGGGTAAACACTGGCAATATCAAGCGAACTCAATAAAGCACCGCAACGTACTCTCAAACCAATTTATAGGCTTGAGAGCATACAAAGACAATAATTTGAAGCTGTTGAAGTCGCATTGGCAGTCGGCATTTAAGATGCTGCAGAATTTTGTTGTGGCTCCACAAGCATACTTATAAATTCGTGGGGTCCCCTCAGGCTCCAACCCAAAAAAAATCATACTCAGATAGAAGAAGTAGTAAATAGTCACTAAGGTAGAATTTAAATAAAACAATAGTCTACATTCATGCTTTTAGTATAAGCATCATAATAATGCATTACATTTCAGGTTAAAAACTACTCCAAGCGACCACCGACATAATTATTCCATAAGTTAATAGCTGTCATCAGCAACATTGACTGTAGTGTATTGCTTATACAAAAATTTTAATCTAAAAAATATTTTGGCAGGGACTCAAAAGCAGCAACAAGGGGAACTTTATAATAATGGCCATTTTGAGAGTCAGTGCTTTATCATCCGGATTAACGCTACAAAGTAACAGGCAGAAAATTATTTGCAAACACCAACTTGTTACAACTACATTGCATCTTAGTAAACACAGCGGCCAGAGCCAGCAGCACCGTCAGCTGTTGCTTGGGGAGCTTTTCGCTGGGCGCAGCTATACCGTAGCTGAGTGACACAGCAACAAAATTATTAATTGCGATTTATATCAGTAGCCTCATGCCCCGCTCCCGCTATTTGTGCAGTCGCGTCATTAGGCAGAACCGCATTATCCTTGGTTAGTTTTTTTAATTGATTTTTCTTTAAAAGTAATTGCATTTTTCATTCCTGATTTAGAATCATCATTACTGATGCACTCATCAGCAACTAGCTGAAATAACCTTAAACTAGCTGAAAAAATTAACAGCTAGCAATAAAAATCAAAAAGCCTAACCCTTAAGTTAGACTCAAATTTCTTTAAGCTTTTATTGCGCCGTGCCCTTTATTAAGGGGCACCATAACAACCATCCCATCCCCCATTAGGATTTTTTCGAGCACTGTAATCAGGTCGGCAACCTCTAACGGTTGGTTCAGGTGGGCAAGTATCGCTTGCTTGAGGTGGGCAACACGGAGTACAAGCTCCCGCTCCCGCTATTTGTGCAGTCGCATCGTTAGGCAGAATCGCATTATCTTTGGATAGATTTTTTAATTGACTTTTCTTCAATGATAATTTCATTTGAAATCCTTTATTAATGAATAACAAGTTAATTTACGATGTAAATCAACTGTCCTTGTAAGCACTGATTTATTTAGTGACCAGTTTTATTAACCGGCAGTGCTGACATTAAAACTACTGGGATAGTCACAATAATAAAATACCAACATAGTGCTCATTGCGAATAATAATGATGAAAACGATTCACCTATAGAGAGAGCGAAGCTATTGCGTGCCACCACCTAGCTTGTATTATATTTGTCAATAATCAAATTAACCTAGAACCCTGCAACTTATGTCATATATCGCTCCTATCCGTTTATCTTTATCACAACAAAAAGAGATAAAAGTCATTCATCATTGTTTTGTTGCTAGCATTATTAATAGCTCGAATATTCAATATAGTTTCTTAGACGGCCGTACAGGTGAAATACCGTATCTATATTTAGTAGAGAGCACTATTGACTGCGACACTCTAAAAGTTGAACAGCTGATCAATACCGATATAGATCACCTTATGGCGGCGCTATCAACCCAAGAGTTACCGTTAGGAATAAGTAATGGTGTTAGCGGCATAGGCTGGACACTTGAGTTTCTTAATCAACAACAGCAAGACTACGATGCGGAGCTTTGCGATACCCTAGATCAATTACTGATTAACCACATTAGCTCCCCACAATGGCACGGAGAGATTGAATATGTATTGGGGTTAGCAGGTATAGCGACTTATGCCGCCAGAAGATTAGAGCACTCAAATGACTACCGACTATACGATAAGGTTATTGGACACTATGAAGGATTAGCAATAAGAGTGAATGAAGAGCAGCTATCTTGGCCACAACCTACAAACTCAGTTTTCAGGCTCAACCCAGAGGCAGTCGATGATATCGAGTTCAATTTAGGCTTAGCTCATGGTGTTCCCGGTATTATTGCCGCCATTTTACCCGCACTGGCAATCCCTCAGTTGGCAAGCAGAGTAACAACACTGCTCATTCATAGTTGCAATTGGTTGATCGAGCAGCAAATTACAACTGACGAACATAAACTGACTTTTCCAACGGCAGTTGGGTCAAAAAGGGCTTCAAGACTAGGATGGTGCTACGGCGATCTGACTATTGCGCTTACGTTAGCACGTGTAGGCCAAGCACTTAACATCAGCTCTTATATTGAAGTAGCGCGCGACACCGCAATGCGATCAAGCAACAAATCCGCTAGCGAGGGCCTTATTAACGATGGAGCATTTTGCCATGGCAGTAGCGGCCTTATCACTATCTTCCAACTGCTAAATGAAATTCTTGATGAACCTCAACTTGAACAAGCTGCGTCAAACTGGCTAGATTTCACCCTGCAACTCTATAAAGATAATGGCCTTAAAGGCTTACTCGGCAATACAGATGAATCAGATAACCACGAACAAAACAGCGGTTTTCTCATGGGCTATGCCGGGATCGGCTTGGCACTTATCACTGCCACGACAGGCAATGCAGATTGGGCTGATAGCCTGCTATTAAAGTAAAGGATGACTAATGACAAAACCATTTGCAAGCAACGAAAGCTTCTTCGCTATTCGCGCACCAAGATTGCCACTAGCAACAATAACTCAAATATCTGCTGGCCACGATGAAATGCGCCAGCAATTACAGGTTTGGCTAGCAATGCCTGGGGTAGAAGAAGCGTTGTATTTAGCGAGCCCCGCGCTAATAGACAGTTTGAACCAGTGGCGAGCAAAACCTGATACAAAACAGTCTTTACTTAAATACTTGCTCCGCATGAACTCTCGCCCAACACCATTTGGACTGTTTTCTGGCATTGGATTAGGTAAAGTCACAGACAAGTGCAGCATCATTTGCAAAAACTACTTACAAGACCAACGTAAAACACGTCTAGATGTGTTTTACCTAAGTGTACTTAAAGCTAAAGTGGCAACACTCGCTTTACGCGATAAAACCTTACGGTATGTGCCCAACAGCTCACACTATTTCGTCGCCAAACAATGCCGTTATATTGAACCTTATCAATCTAATAACAGCCAACAGTATCGGCTATCAGCGATTGATACCGACGAGTACTTTCTAACAGCCTTATCACTTGCCAAGCAGCAACTGCCTTTTAGCTCTCTTGTAGAACAATTTCTGCTAACCTATCCCGAAGCCGCCAAATCTGATGTTGAAAGCTATATCGGGTGTTAATCGCATTGATATAATTTAAGGAATAAATACATCTGAATGATACCAAGCTTCCTTTCCAATTTATAAGTTAAAACGAACTATTGAAATTACACCCGCTATTATTTAGGTTCATATTTACCACATTCAAATTTAGATATTATTGCACCAGTTATATCTGTATAACCAAAAGCAGGGGGCATTATCAAAACCATTCGAACCACAACCTCCTGACTGACCACCAGCACCAATCACTTTAGCTGCAGCACCGGTAGAAAAATGGCATTACACTTCAAGTATTTTTATAGAATTTTATTTAAAATTAATATCAATATGCGCCCCATTGATATTTAAATGAAAAATTAGTGTCACCTAAGTGACAAGGTAGATTGTAAATCAATCTAATAATAGTGTGCAGATTATACCAATTTCATTAATTATTTTGCCCGTTCATAGTTCCGCTACTTTTCAATTAAAAGTGTATTGGTATGGAAATGGCTATTGCCTTTTAAGCGAATGTAAAGCAGAAATGAAAAGACTGAGGAGCTCACATAGTGCGGCTGAGGCAAAAAATGACAAAACGCTGTATGCTTTGCTATGGGATTTGGATATAGAATAACTATTAGTTCAAATCCCGTTATTTGCCTACAGCGCTTTAAGTTCCAGCTACATGGTTAAACTTTTAATGCAATTGGTATTAATATGGTCGGTCTGGCTCGCCTGGCTGGCAGCCATATCCAGGTTGACCGGGTTGACCGGGTTGACGATTACTATAGCAATGGTCATAAGTCTCTACAGTATATCCAGGATGATTGTCTGTCGCATTTGGCGGACAACCTAAACTGCAAGTATCTGTTGGGCAATGACCGCCAGCAATTTGGGCGGTAGCGTCACTCGGAAGTACAGCTTCATCTATGGAAAGATTTTTAATCGGCTTCTTTTTTAATGTTAATTTCATTATAGCTCCTTGCTGTTATAAAATATATTTTCCAACCTTTAAAATCAGCATGGTTTATGGCCATACCAGTTAGAACTAGCTATCAGCTAGAAAACTTACAATAGCGATGAAGTAAAATTAACAGAATACTAAATAAGTACTATTTAAAGGCGTAATGCAATGAAAATAATTCATACTATTTTAAAATAAAACCATTGTACTCAACAAATCAACTTGTATTATTTAAATGACATTAAAAATGTCAATTTAAAGTTACCCATCCATGCACATGATAACGCCACTAGATTTATCCTCAGAAAAAAAGTTAATAATTACCAATATACACAATAAAGTTGTTGATTACATCGTTAATAAGAAGGATATTAACTACCATTTTCTAGGTGGAAGAACCGGAGAAATCCCCTACTTATATTTAGTAGAAAAACTCATTGATAGCGATAGTTTCGATATAGAGCAACTGATTAACGCCGATATAAGTAATATTATAACGACTCTATCGACAAAAGAATTAGCACTAGGAATGAGTACTGGAGTCAGCGGTATCGGTTGGACACTAGAGTTCCTAAACCAACAGCAAGCACTAGATTATGATGTAGAGTTTTGCGCGGCAATCGATAACATGCTACTTAGCCGCATTACTTTTCCCAAATGGCAAGGCGAACTAGAGCATGTCTTGGGCTTAGCAGGTGTGGCAGCCTATGCCGCCAGAAGATTAGAGCAGTCTGATGACTACCGCTTGTACGAACAAATAGTCAAACACTATGAAACCCTTGCAATAACAGTAGCGACAAATCAAGTGTCGTGGCCACAACCTGTAAACTCAGTCTTTAGATTGAATACTGAAGCAGCAGAAAAGAAAGAGTTCAATTTAGGCCTTGCTCATGGCGTCCCCGGCATTATTGCGGCACTCATCCCGGCGTTGGCCATTCCCCAACTTAAAGCTAGAGTCGAGACGTTAATCACTTACAGTTGTAATTGGTTAATTGAGCAGCGAATTAACACTGCTGAACATGAACTGACCTTTCCTGCAGTTGCAGGAGGAAGCTCAGCCTCTAGGCTTGGTTGGTGCTATGGCGATCTCACCATTGCGTTGACCCTCGCTCGCGCAGGTCAAGCGCTTAACATTAGCAAATTCACCGATATCGCACGAGAAACTGCACTATTTTCTAGCAAAAAAAATGCTGAAGCAGGTCAAATTTTCGAAGCCGGAATTTGTCATGGCAGTAGCGGACTTATCACTATATTCCAACTGCTAAATGAAATTCTCGATGAACCTCAACTTGAACAAGCTGCATTAAAATGGCTAGATTTCACCCTGCAACTCTATAAAGACAATGATCTTAAAGGATTCACTGGTTTTACTGCCGAGCCTGATGAATACGAACATAATACTGGTTTCTTGACTGGCTATGCAGGGATTGGTTTGGCGCTTATCACTGCCACGACAGGCAATGCAGATTGGGCTGATAGCCTGCTATTAAAGTAAAGGATGACTAATGACAAAACCATTTGCAAGCAACGAAAGCTTCTTTGCTATTCGCGCACCAAGATTGCCTCTAGCAACAATTACTCAAATATCTGCTGACCACGATGAAATGCGCCAGCAATTACAGGCTTGGCTAGCAATGCCTGGGGTAGAAGAAGCGCTGTATTTAGCGAGCCCCGCGCTAATAGACAGTTTGAACCAGTGGCGAGCAAAACCTGATACAAAACAGGCTAAAAAGACTGAACAGTCTTTACTTAAATACTTGATCCGCATGAGCTCTCGTCCAACACCATTTGGACTGTTTTCTGGCATTGGATTAGGTAAAGTCACAGACAAGTGCAACATCATTTGCAAAGACTACTTACAAGACCAACGTAAAACACGTCTAGATATGTTTTACCTAAGTGCACTTAAAACTAAAGTGGCAACACTCGCTTTGCGCGATAAAACCTTACGGTATGTGCCCAACAGCTCACACTATTTCGTCGCCAAACAATGCCGTTATATTGAACCTTATCAATCTAATAACAGCCAACAGTATCGGCTATCAGCGATTGATACGGACGAGTATTTTTTAACAGCCTTATCACTTGCCAAGCAGCATCTGTCTTTTATCTCTCTTGTCGAACAATTTCTGCTAACCTATCCCGAAGCCGCCAAATCTGATGTTGAAAGCTATATCGAGCAGCTAATTAGCGAATCGGTATTAGTCGCTAATCTGCCTATGCCACTCACTGGTGACTCACCAGATAACAGCCTAGTCAATACGCTCAAAGCCATCGGCAAGGCCGAATACTCCGATCAATTAGCAACAGGTTTATGGAAGCTACAAGAATTTGATAAGCAGGCTCCTATAGCCGTCGAAAAATATCGCGCCATCAGCCACTCTTTAAAGAACGACCTCATCAAGCCCGATGAAGGTAAACTGTTCCAAACGGACTGCATACGTCAATTCGATAGCTGCCAATTGTCGCAGCAAGAGATCGACAAACTCGGCCGCTATTTAGATTTTCTGCATAAAAATAATCAAAACATCTATTCGCCTTTTAGCGATTTCATACAGAAATTCAACCAACGCTTTGAAGGCCAATTTGTGCCATTGAATCTATTGCTCGATGAAGAGTCTGGCATTGGCTTTTCCAACGAAACAGGTTATGAATCGCCGCTCATTGCAGGCATAAATGTAGTACGCACCAATAATCAAAGCCGAACACAAGCCACTAAAACCTTACTGGATATTGAAATAGAACGAGCTTATTCAACTCCAGATGCCAGCAGAAGTAGTGTCCTCAACATCTCATCAACAAAGATGAAAAAACAACTAAAAGCTGAAGTGAAAGATAGCAAGCTACCTGCATCCTTTGCGGCTATGGTCTCATGCTATTACGATGAAACGGGTGACATTATATTTAAGTTCAATGGTTGCTATGGGCCATCAGCAGCCAACTTGCTAGGCAGATTTTGCCACCTAGATGACAACCTTAAGACTAAAGTCCAGGCACATCTTGGTCAGGAAGAGTCGTATAATCCAGAGGTCATATTTGCTGAAATAGCACATGTACCAGAAGGCCGCCCCGGTAATGTTATTGCTCGGCCGCACCTACGAGATTACGAAATTAGCTTTATGGCAGACTCATCAGTTGAGCCCAGTAAACAAATAGGATTAAGCGACTTATATGTATGGGTAGAAAATAATGAAGTGAAACTTTGGTCGATAAAGCATGATAAGCAAGTGATACCAAGGCTATCCTGCGCCCACAACTATTCTAACAGAAGCCTCAGTGCTTATCGTTTTCTATCAACACTACAGAACCAATCGACTTCTCTACCCACTTTCTCAAAACCAGTAAGCATGGATAGTGCCGCCTTCACACCTCGAATAATGATTGATAACCTGATTCTGGCAGAGAAATCTTGGAAAATACCGCGAGAAGAATTAGAAAAATTATATCAAAAAGAGCAAATCAACTCCAAGCAATGGCAAACACTTCAACAACAATATCACCTCGACAATTGGGTACTGTTCTCTGTGAATGACAACGTATTACAGCTCGACCTGCGCAACCCTGCAATGCTGGATATTTTGCTGTCAGAGTCTAGAGGGATTAAACTTATTCATCTAAAAGAAGTTCTTAGCCAAACGTTATCACCCGTGGTCAGCGATAAAAATGGACAGCACTATAATAGTGAAATCATTATTCCGTTTTTCAATCCTGAAGCGACAAAGCACACATGCCTGCATGAAAATCCAGGGAAGAATATTGCAGCACAAAATATCATTCGCCGCTTTGCACCGGGTTCAGAGTGGCTCAGCCTCAAAATATACTCGGGCAACACCACGGTCGAAAACTTACTCAGCGAACGGCTGCTGCCTTTAATTGAACAGCATAAAGAGTTATTTAATAAGTGGTTCTTTATCCGTTACGGCGATCCGGACTGGCACATAAGACTTAGATTTCAAGGTTCTCCAGCGAAACTTTATGGCCAACTATTACCGATACTAAATTCAGTCTTTGAACCTTTATTAGCCGCCAATCAATTACATCGAATTGAAGTATCAACCTACGAGCGTGAAGTGGAACGCTATGGTGGCCCGCAAGCGATGGAGTTAGTCGAAACGCTATTTATGGCTGATAGCCAACTTATTGCGACAACGATGCAAAGTATCGATGAGTTTGGTGAAGACATGCGCTGGAGGATTGCAGTACTCAGCTGTAATTGGTTATTTGGCATGTTTGGTTACAATGATAAAGACACGCTAAACCTATTAACAAGATTACGTGCGGGCTTTGGAGCCGAGTTTAATGAAAGCGCAGTGATGCGCAAACAGCTAGGCAAACGTTTCAAAGAGAAACAAGCATTATTGGAAGCTGACATGGCTCAGCTAGCACACCTTTCAGCAACAAACGTTGCAACTGCCGAGCTTTCAGCAAGCCAATTGGAATTACACAGGCTATTACAGCAGTGGCGTATAACTGTTGAACCGATGATTGCAGCGCTTAAAGCACTCAATGAGGACGGCAAACTTAACTGTAGCTTTGATACCCTGATTAATTCACTGCTGCACATGCATAATAATCGGCTATTTAAAGCCTATGGCCGGGAGCAAGAATTAGTGGTTCATGATTTCAGCCGACGGTTTTATTTCTCTAAAATTCAAAAAGAGAAGCAGCACTAATCTTTACCTAACCAGCACCGAGCAGTTGTAACGGCCTCTAATCAGCTACAACTGCTCGCATATACTATTTCTGATAACGCCACACATTTTGCACACATTTAATAGTTAAACCCAAAGAAAAGCTGAGTAATTTTCAGCTTTAGGGTTATCAAACAGTGTTTTTCTAATTGCTTGTTTCATTGTAATTTTTTTGTAATCTAAGTGACATATTCTAACGCCACCTTTTTAGATATCGGTCAACGGAATGAAAATTTCAACTCTGTCACTCTCTGCATCCGCAGTATTATTATTCATTGCAGCATTACTCGCAGGGGTGGTGTTTTGGAGTAGTGAAGAGCGACAATTTATTGAGCAACAAACCTCAGAATTACAGCAGATCCAAAGAACGTTTCTGGTAGAGATAAGGCGAGAGCTTGATAGCTACCTGTCGAGTGGTGATGCCAGTAAACTTGAACAAGCAAAGCTCAATCTAGCTGAAATTCAAGCCGACATAGCTCAACAAGAAAGTGTCGAAGTCCTTCCCTTACAAGCTGCGATTAGCAGTTTCGTGCTTGCACTCGATAATGATTACCGCGCCGCAGGTAAGCTCGCGGGCAACCCACGGCAACTGCTTGCCCATGCTGAATCAGAGATGCTCGATTATAATCGACGCCTAGCCGATTATGCTTTTCAAGGCTTGCAACAACAGCCAGATCTTGCCAATAAATATCTAGCGCTAACCCGAGAGCTTCCTCCGTTAGTTTATGGTTTATCTCAAGTCACTGATGGTTACTTAATCGGCAAAGAACAACGTCTAAAACCAATGCTAGACAGTCTGATTACAGAGCTCAATGTTTGGCATGATACGCTCGAAACCCTACCGCTTATCGGCATATATGAAACAGTGGAAGTCGATGAATTTGCTCTTGGTGATGATGGCGGAGAAGAGATAGAAATTGGCGAAAATGCCTACAACGAACTATTGAGCTTAAGTAACCGCTATAACAAAGAGGTCAATAACACGCACTCTCTAGTCATTGATAACCAGCGAACTCAGCAAGCGATGACGCAAGATATCGCCAATATAGAGCAACTTTTGTTAGCGTTAAGCTTAGAGCAACAACAGCATAATCAGCAATTGAAACAAGAGCTCAGCATGGTAATTTATACCATGGTGTCAGTACTGATTGTGTTCGCCATTGGCTATTTAGTACTGCAACAGCGCCGCGTGATAAAACCACTAAAACACCTTAATCGCGCCTTCCACAAATTGAGTGAATCAAACAGTAGAGAACGGCTCGCGATACAGCGCCGCTGTGAAACAGGCCAAATTGCTGGCCATTTTAATCAGCTTTTACAAAGATTTGAAAAAGAAGATGAGGTACAAAGAGAGCAAATAACCCAGGTATCACAATCCTTAAGCTTGCTGGTTGAGCGCATTTCGCACATTTCCGCCAGCACAGAACAGACCCAAAATATTGTACTCACAGCCCAAGATCAAACAGAGCATATCCGGGTATTAGCACACGATGTTAGCCAAACTTCTGAACAGGTCGAAAAAAGTGCACAACAGACCATGAAGCAGATGCAGCTTAGTCAGCAAGAGGCGCAGGCTGTATTAGATGCCACCGAAGAATCACAGACGGCAGTAACCCATTGTCACCAGTCACTTTCGAGCTTAACTACCTCAGTCTCTGACGTATCTAGGATCATTGATGTCATTAGCAATATTGCTGAGCAAACCAACTTACTCGCGCTCAATGCAGCTATCGAAGCGGCTAGAGCCGGTGAGCAAGGTCGAGGCTTTGCCGTGGTTGCTGATGAAGTACGTAATCTTTCACAACGCACGCAAATCTCCCTAAAAGAGATCATGCAGATCCTCAATCAACTGACTCAAGCCAATAGCGATCTCGATACTCGAGTACAAGGCATTGAAGAAACTACATTGTTACAGAAACAGCGAGCACAAAGCCTTTGGCAAGTAGCACAAAGTGTGCAAACTCAAGCAAGTGAAATGGCTAGCACCGCCCAGCAGGGAGCCAGCTGCACGTTAGAACAGGTGAGTTATCTTGACGATTTTGTCAGCGCAATGAATAGCCTCAAAAACCATGCTCAAGCTGCATCACAACAAAGTGAGGAAATTGCCAATGAGGTTGAACTCAGCGTTGAAAATATAGAGGTCAGCCTCGGGATTAAAACTGCTGTTTAAAAAAAGAGACATTTCTTGGTAACCTTTATGTAAAAACCCAGCTAAAATGAACTTACTTTCAACAGCATATTGCTGGGTTTAATTATAATAGGGACATCATGAAAAGCCTCCTCTTAAGCGCAATTATTGCGACAAGTTTTTTATCAGGTCAGGTAAATGCTGAAACCACTGACTCTCCTTTTGCCGTATCAGTCATATCTGCTATGGAAGCCTACGAAGACTCTCCAGACAGCTCACTGTCTAAAGGCGTTGGTTTGTCATTGATTTGGGATGACTTACGCTATGACAAAACCTACAAGCTAGACAAAAACTACTTTAGAGTGCGCGGTACCTATTACTACGAAAAAGATTCAGAAAAATACGATGAAGATCGATATCGTAACTCGATGGATTTAAAGTTTCACTACCAACGTCCATTCATGAACATCAATGATAATATTGACCACACTTTGAGCTTTGTTGGCCGTCTTGAAGGTCACTACAACAGCCAACAACTGGAAGAGTTTGAGGTTTTAGCGGTAGCAGGAATAGGGCTGAACAACCGTTATGGTACTGAAAATTTCTATGATTTAGGTCTTACTCTAGGTTTAGCTTATAGCGAAGAGGAAAAAGATGATGATTGGCCACGAGAGTCTCAAGGCATTACAGAAGAAGAGCTAAACCGTAAAGGCTACGGCTACTATTTCGCTTGGAGTAACCGCTACACCTTTAGCCACACCGGCGTACAGCTATCATTAGAATACAGTCGTTACGACGGACTTTGGGGCTATGACAGCAACAAATCATATACCTTCAACCGGTTAAATATGGGGGTGATAGTGCCTTTGTCGAATAACAATAATCTGCTGCACTTTATGACTCAATATATCGACAGAGAGTCAGAGCAGGATCTGATCGGCTTTGATGATGTGCTGTATCGAGTCGCGGTTGAGTATGTACATTACTTTTAGCGCTTACTGGTAAGCACGCCAAATAATAAAAAAGGAGCTTATTCGCTCCTTTTTTATTGCTTCAATATGTAAAACTTAAATTGTCGCGAGCACAGTCTCAGCAGTGCTCACTTCAAATGACTTCGGTGCTTCAACATTAAGTGTTGTTACCACGCCATTATCAATTACCATTGCGTAGCGCTGCGAACGCGTACCACCAAAGCCAGCAGTTTCCATCTCTAATCCGAGTGCTTTAGTAAAACTAGCATCACCATCGGCTAACATCATCAGCTCTGATGCATTTTGCGCTGCGCCCCAAGCTTTCATTACAAAGGCATCATTAACAGATACGCAGGCAATAATATCGATACCCTTGGCTTTAAACTCATCAGCCATCACTACAAAACCGGGTAAGTGTGCTTCAGAGCAAGTGGGGGTAAAAGCACCCGGCACGGCAAAAAGTACCACTTTTTTATTGGAAAATAGCTCAGCTACGTTATGGTTTAACATACCTTCAGCTGTTAGTTCTGACAGAGTCCCCTCTGGTAAAGCTTGTCCTTGTTCAATCATCATCCGCTCCTTTCAATGTAATGTGGTAACTGTGGCTACATGCTAGTGCAATTTATCAAAAACAAATACAGATAGAAAATAAGGTTATCTAATCACAGTACTGATAGTGACAAAAAAGCTCATCGTTTATGATGAGCTTTTAACGCGTCGATTCAACTTAGCTAATTGCCGACTCCACCACTATTAACAGGGCCACTATCAGCAGTGACTGCAGGCCACTGTTTAAAGGTTGCCAAATGCTGCGCAACCGCTTCTTGTGCAGGGCCAAAGGCCCACATTTTTTGCCCCATCCATTTAAGGTACATACCCGACTCTTCCGCTGCCCGCTCGTAAGGATCTTGGCGTAAATTAAACAGTAACGGCGCATTTAACTCCTCTTTCGCCCCACTCCAACCATGATTCTGCACTACAAAATGCGCTTTCCAGTTACCAACCCTAACCGCCTGCAGCTTAGTACGCTCATAGTAGAAGATCTCTTTACGATTCGATGGCTTATCTTTAGTCAACATATCTAATTGATTATAACCGTCTAAATGCGCTTTAAAGCCTTGATATCCCTTAAGCATTTTTTGTTTAAGATCTTGCGGACCACCAGCTGCTGCGACTAAAGTGGGCAACAGATCCATGCCATCGAACATGCCATTATTCACCTTTCCAGCCGGAATATTATTTGGCCATTGGATCAAGAATGGTGCTCGAACACCACCTTCCCAAGTGGTCCCTTTCTCACCGTGAAACGGAGTCATACCGCCATCAGGCCAAGTCATTATCTCAGGGCCATTATCGGCAGTGAAAATAATAATAGTATTGTCTGCAATACCTAACTCTTCTATTTTAGCCAGCATTTCACCGACATGGTCATCGAGATCTTTCATCACCACTTCTTGTAGACCCCAACCATTACTGCCGAGCATTTTCTCATATTTAGGCGACAGATGAGTCCATACATGGCCTCGCGATGGGCAATACCAAGTAAAGAAAGGTTTATCTGCTTTAACAGCTCTTTCAATAAAGTTAATTGCATGTTTGTTAACTTCATCATCTAAAGTGCGCATTCTCTCAATTGGCAACGGACCATCATCTTTTATTGTCTGTCCCCCTTTGCCATCTGATTTTGCATAGATAACATTTCTTGGAGCAAACTTCTGAAATGCTTTGTCTTTTGGCCAGTCAGGATCTTCAGTGTATTCCATCGCATTGAGGTGATATAGCCAGCCCCAATACTCATCAAAACCGTGTTGAGTCGGTAAAAACTCGTCCCGATCACCTAAGTGATTCTTACCAAACTGCCCAGTCATATACCCCATGGTTTTTAAAACTTCTGGCAGTGTCGGTGTATCTTTATTTAGCCCTACAGGGCCTCCTGGTAGGCCTACAGTGTGCATCCCTGTTCTTACAGGAAACTGCCCTGTTATAAAGGCAGAACGACCTGCAGTACAAGATGGTTGCGCATAGTAATCTGTTAGCAGCATACCTTTTTCGGC
This sequence comes from Shewanella sp. 10N.286.54.B9, assembly GCF_041468565.1. Classification (NCBI taxonomy): domain Bacteria; kingdom Pseudomonadati; phylum Pseudomonadota; class Gammaproteobacteria; order Alteromonadales; family Shewanellaceae; genus Shewanella; species Shewanella sp. 10N.286.54.B9. Next base: position 29,426 of record NZ_JBFRIY010000064.1, on the reverse strand, counting down.
AATGCTATCGATGTTCGGTGTATGGCTACTCATAACCCCATTGTGATAAGCGCTTAGATTAGAGATCCCAATATCATCAGTAAAAATGACGAAAATATTGGGTTTATCTTTGGCTGCACTCACATTGCATGACAGCACTGCGAGCATCCCCAGAATTATTGTTTTGTATACTATTTTCATTGTATTGCCTCTTTTTGTGCTTGCTTAAGCATAAAAATACCTGCCACACCAAAGCCAACCTCTAGCAAGAGATAAACAAACAACAACCAGTGAGACATTCCATCAATCATTAAACTGAGTAACCGCCCTGCACCTAGACCAAACATAAAGACAATTAGGTTATATAGGGCTGCTTGGCGATACTTTTGCTTATAAGCACCCAACAACCAAAATGCAGCATTGGCAAAATAGAGCCCCATAATGGCGCGAAAGATATGAGTGAAGTTGACCCCTTCAGCTTCTATCCCAAACAGAAAGTGCATTGATAGTGTTGGAAAGAGTCCATATGACAGTGCAATAGGGGTTAATCCTATCACCGCTAAGATGAGAAATTTACTGGGTAACGTCATCCACAATCCCTGTTAAATTCGATTTAAACAAAGACTAGTAGAGGATGATAAGGATTCAAGTTTTTGAGCGAGAAAAGGGGAAAAAGGGCGAAATTTACAATAGTTTATCTATTTGCCAATTAGAAATTGTAATGGCTAAGTAGCCAGAGGCTATACACGAGAAAATAGCTGAGTGTAAATAAACTAATCCCAAAATTGGAAGTACAGCAAAGGGTTCAGCAACAAGTCCCTACAACAAGCAACCGCAGCACCTTAAGCAATGACACTAATGAGTAAATTATTGTGCTTGCTGCACATACTCAGCAACTAACTCCCCCAATAGTTTAAAGCCATTTATCATCTCTTTATTCCAGGGCAGAGCAAAGGTTACCCGAAAATAATTATCATATCGTTGGTTGAGTGAAAACATCACCCCAGGCGCTATCGATAACTTATGTTCAATCACTTTATGCCACAGCACTTCACTGCTTAAACCATCTGGCAACCTAAACCACAAACAAGGCCCACCACTTGGCTGGCTGATATAAAATTGCTTATTCTCAACCACTGCCAACGCAGGGCTCAGCAATGCTAATGCCTCACTGTAGTTTGCTTGTATTTGATTGCGTAACTGCCTTAACAGCTTCTGGTATTGCCCGCTTTCCATCATCTGCTGCATCATATATTGCAGCACAATACTTGGCTCTTCAGCAATGGTTTGCTTGGCGAATTGGCACTCATCAAAAGTATTGATGCATAGCAAGTATCCTAGGCTTATTGTCGGTGAAACTGTATCAAAGAAGTCACCAATACTGATGACTCTGCAGGGTGATTTTTTATCGACAAGACTGGCAAGGGTTGCCGGGCGATAATGACCAAAATAAAGCTCGCCGCGGTCATAATCAATTAACGTCACGCCACGTTGCTCAGCCCATTCAATTAATTGTAATTTGTCATCAACACTCAGCACTCTACCTGTCGGATCGGCAAAGTTGGGATTGACCAAGTAAGTCGCAAACGGCTGGGACTTATAAGCATCACTCAGCAGATCCAGCTCATCTTGGTAATGCGTCTGCATCGGCACTTCAATCACATCGGCACTGAACTGTTTCAACATCGTCTGAAAGTAGAAAGACATCGGCGACTCAACAGCAATCGGCTGCTTTAACGCCTTTGCCGCCGTAAGCGCCAGCAACAAACCTTCTTGCCGACCATTGGTAACCAATACTTGTTGATGATCAAATACCTGCTGGCTTGACGCAAGATGCCGACATATAGCCTGTCTAAACTCAGCGACGCCTTCAATAGGGTCTTGCATCCACAATTTATACGGGCGCTTAGTCAACGCTTTTCGGTGTAATTGATTAAGCAGTATTTCGGGATCGATCACGGTACTTGGTGCAGTGCAAGACAGCGGTAATATGTCAGGATCGTTAAACGAGTACTGCACCGCTTGATCAAGCTCAAGGCTAGCGATGACTCGATTAATCTGACGCCCATAATTGAGCTCAACAACCTGCGGCCGTGCCACAACAAAATAACCCATTTTAGGCTTAGCTTCTATCCAACCTAGCCGCTCCAATTCGTGATAAGCCTGTACAACGGTAGACACGCCCAACTGCTTCTGCCTTGCCAAAGCTCGCACTGAAGTTAACTTACCCAGCAGCTGGCCCCTTTCAATCAACATTATTATCTCATCGACAATGCTACGATACTTAAACTGTTTCATGGGGCTTATTATCTGTATTGGGTTTTATGGGTAATAACTGTATCTGTTTTGCTTTATGAACTCCATGTAAAGTAAAACAGATACAGTTAGAGGAAGACAACAATGAATATAATTGCCGAAACGCCACGCTTAATCATCCGAGAGTTTAACCGTGAAGATGCAAAAGCGGTTTATCATTTCAACGCACCTGCAGAGGTTAACCGCTACACCGGTGATGCAGGTCTTTGTGAAAGTATTGAAGACGCATTGGGGATCATTGAAAACATATGGCTAAAAGAATACGCTAAATACGGCTTTGCTCGCTGGGCTGTGGTACTGAAGGAGACAAGCGAAGTTATTGGTTTTTGTGGTTTCAAAAATGAAACCCGCATTGATGCTGTTGATATTGGCTATCGTTTCCACCCAGATTACTGGGGTAAAGGTTTCGCCACCGAGTCAAATCAAGCTTGTATTGATTATGCCAAAGAGCATATGACTATTGATAAGGTTTATGGTGAGGTAATACCAGAAAATACAGGCTCAAGTCACGTACTGGAAAAACTAGGCTTTAAGTTTGAAAGGCAATATCAAGAGGATGGCTACACCTTGGACAGCTATGCCATTCAACTCAAAAGCTGACAACCTCTCTTTATCAATAGTAAACCGACAGCTAAATTAATTTCAACTGTCGGTTTAACTCAGCGCTGCTGCACGTTAGCCAGATACTTAAATGACCTTGGCTGGCTAACAGTTATTAGCATGCCATCAATGATTAGCCGCTAGGAGCAATTTTCTTATTCTTGCTTTCACAATGACAACTTCAAGTTGGTTACTTAGCTGCGCACCCACCAATAAAGCGATGGCAAACCCAGCCCAGGAAACCACACTCCTGAATGGTATAAAACCATATGATTCAAGTATAGAGCTTGAAATAACAACGGAGGATATTCCCGAAAAAAATGCGACCAATACTGCCAGCCACTTTGTTTCTGATTTTGCCTGTTGAATATAGCTCAGTGTTTCTGTGCTAGCGCTTTCCTTTAGTTGAGGAAATTCCTTTTTAAACCAATCTGTATAATTCAAATCACACTCCTTATGTTTAACCGTGCCGGCGCAATAACTATTTGCTCAACTATTACCCCAACAAGGGGCTGTCACTTTCGCGATTTAGTATCCAATATTTTAAAAATCTGCTGCCGTTGTTGAGGTGAAAATGCGTAATAACTAAAGCGAGTATTATTATAAATGTTGTCTTTTACGATAACTCTATAAGGTGGGATTCGGGTAATCTTGTAACCTTGGTATTCTTGCCAAGCAAATTCGGTAACTTTCTCCCCATCTCGATAAACAAATTTATCCTCGTTTAGGCAAAGCTGCTTCGAACCATTTTTATACTTAAGCAATAAATATCCAATAATACCAACTGAAATAATCGTAGAGAAAATAACCCCAAGTAACTGAGTACGAAAAAAGCCCTCCACATCTGAGAATAAATACAAAGTAAGAATAATACCAACCAAGTACCATACCCCATTGAAAACAGCTTCGTAAATCCGAGAAAATACATCTTGAAAACGCGATTGTGAAAATTCCATTTAGTTACAACCTTTCAAATTCCATAGTGATTGCTCGGCCTAATATCATTAATACCGACAGATAAACTTACCAACATACTCTAACGACAATGACAGCAGGCGGGTAAATCCACACTGCTAATTATTTATATACAAACACAAATAACAAATAAGCTTTTTTACAAAGAAAATGCCGTTACACACTTGTTTCCGTTAACTGCAATAAGTCCCACTTAGTACCATAAAGGTCTTTAAACACCACCACGGTACCGTACTCTTCAACGCGCGGCTCTTCGGTAAACTCGACGCCATTAGCTTGCATTTGATGATAATCTCGCCAAAAGTCATTGCTGTGTAAAAATAGAAATACACGGCCACCAGCTTGATTTCCAACAGCGAGCTCTTGCTCTGCACTGCTGGCTTGCGCCAGTAGCAGCTTGGTACCACTCGAATTCGGCGGAGAGATTAGCACCCAACGTTTGCCGTCACCTAAATCGGTATCTTCAATGAGCTCAAACTGTAGTTTCTGAGTGTAAAACGCGATCGCGTCATCATAGTTTTTAACCACCAAAGCAATGCTGCCAATGGTTTGTTCAACTGGTTTATTCATAGGTTACGGCTCCAACAATTAAATGCTAAAAAGACTGATTGACGCCAAGAATAACCAAGTAATGTGCGGCAGTAATCATCTAAAGAGGTGGAATTAAGGATGGCTCAAACAGAGTGTTGAGCCATTGTCTTGTTTGCACAGTCAGGCAAAGGTACTTTGGCCTGACATATATTACTTACTCAGCTAAGACCAACAGCTGCTGCTTAACCGCATCTGATGCAAATGAGTGCTCTACACTGATCTTGTAGATCTCGAAGTACTCTGCACGGCTAAGGTTAAACTCTTGCATCACCTTACGCACTTCATCAGTCATGGTGGTGTTAGAAACTGTACGATTGTCAGTGTTAATGGTGATCAACACACCATCTTTATAAAACTCACTAAACGGGTGCTCGCTTAAGCTATCAACCGCTTTTGTTTGCACATTACTGGTCGGGCAGCTTTCAAGCGCTACTGAATTGCGCTTAGTTAAATCATATGCCTGTTGATGCGTTTTAATATCGATACCATGACCAATACGTTCAGCGCCAAGCATTGCAATTGCATCATGCACATTTTGACCAACACCTTGCTCACCAGCATGAATAGTGACTCGGTAGCCCTTTTCAACCGCATACTTAGCATGGGGAATAAAACCTTCGCAAAAGCCAGCTAGCTCGCTACCAGCTAAATCAAACGCCACCACGCCATGATTAATAAAGCTCGCACCGGCGTCGATAACTTCATTCACTCTGTCTTTAGGCATATTACGAATAATCGATAGGATGAAATTACCTTTAATATCGCATTGAGCCTCCGCTCTTTTCATCCCTTTAACCGCACTCGCTATTACTTGCTCTAGGGTTAATCCACTTTGCAGGTGCAATAACGGTGCAAAGCGCACTTCAAGATACTTAACATTTTCATTAGCTGCGTCTTCAAAGACTTCAAAAGCGATGCGCTCTATACCTTCTGCGGTTTGCATTACCGACAACGGCAGTTCAAATCGAGTTAAGTACTCATCGAGGTTTAAACAAGGTTCTGGCGCAACCATCAGAGACTGAATTTCAGAAAGCTCAGTGCTTGGAAGCGTAATATTTTGCTGCTGGGCAATATCAATCACGCTTTGCGGACGGACGCTACCATCTAAATGGCAGTGAAGATCGATTTTGGGCAAGTTTAAATAATTCATAGGTCTCTACCTTTATAAATAAGACATCAAAGTCACAGACCTCATAATCAAGAATTTAAGGCTCTTGGTAGAAACTCCCAAACCATATCATTGGGATTATACGAAGTGATTAGCGGTTGCGAATTTAACATTTTTAGCAGTAAAACTACAAGTAAGTGAAAATTCTCCACAACTAAAATACAGACGCCACTTTAGGGTTAATAGTCTGTTATTGATGGAGTTTATTAAAAATAAGTTCACTTTACTCTTTGCCGCTATTTATTACTTTTAAATACATACACTTGGTTTTTTCACACTACTTTTTGTCTATTGATGAATTTCTGAAATTCATTTCGCGCCATAGCTAAACTATAAAATAAATCGATAATAACGCCATATTTAGTTGCTTATTAGCAAGCCATTGCCACGTTGAAGAGCCGAAAGCTCTGCTATCATAACTTTCTATGGCGCGCAGCGGTGCGCGAGTTCGAAATGATGGGCAAACATTATTGCCCCCACTATTTAAAGCACTTTTAGACTGACCTAAACCGTTACCTTTCAACACAGCGACAACAAACCAAATAGCTATATTAGCCAAATTAATAGTAAAGCTTCACAGGAAGTGACGCAAAAAACCAGTAAAAGGACAATTTCGGTCAGCTGTGAATCCCACATATAACGTATCTTCTGTCATTTGTTGAAAGTCGAATGCGCTCACAACCATTATTTAAAAAAACACATCTCATTAATCTATTAAATAACAACAACTTGATATAGATAATATATCGATTATAACAATTTTATTTATTCAATATGTTATCAATCCTGCCTCTCATTACGATAGCTGCATCACTTAAATCACCCACAAATTAGTTTAGAGGCTCCACCCATGAAACAAACTTTAACAACACTCTCTATTGCGCTACTAGCATTAGCGTCTAGCGCTGTAATGGCAGACACCATCATCGATAATAATCTTGATGACGTTAATTCATTTAGTAATGAAATGAGCAAAATGGAGGTTATCAATTTAAGCGGAGGCGTCTATGTGTCAATGGAATCCTACTACCTTGACGACGTACTAGAGGTCGCCGAATCAATCACCGCTGATGTTCAACTTAAAAAAGTTTCTGATGTAGAAGCGGCTAATTTGGGTCTAGTTCCGTCAGTTTCATATTTTGTGCATAGCAAAAACAGTATTGAGGAGCTCAGCGAGAAAGCCTCTATAAAACTGCTAAACGATAACCCTCAATACTTCAGTGCAGCACTGCTTAAGGGTGACAGGTTTTTGCAGGGTGAAAACGAATTTATAGCCAAAATCACAGAGTTTTCAGCGCCAAAATAGCCCTGGTAACTAGCACTAAAAATCCAATTAATTGAGTTAAATTCAACTTACAAAAAGGCAGTAAAAATGAAAATTCTAGGCGTAGCGTTAGCATTGAGTGTATTTCTTGTCGGTTGCCAGTCTCCCACTGAGTACTTGCAGTCATATCAACCTGAAGCAACCAAATCTGCAGAAAACAGATTCAAATTTGAAAATGATTGCAGTGATGTCTCATCAACGATGATCAGTAGCAAAAAGATTGCTATCGACGGATTCAGACAAGATTTTGAAAGACCACAATATCAAATCGGTGTTAAGGGCTGCAAAGTAAAGCAGGTTTATACCGTTAACTGTAATGAAGGCGACGGCTGCACAGTCATTGCTGCAACAAACTAATTATTAACAATTAACAGAGAAATTAGACATGAAAAACGAAGAAAACACTCTTTTTGGCAAAGATGCGATTTGGTTTGCCATCATAGGCATTATCGTAGCGCTCACAGGTATAGCAGCTATCGCAATGCCAGTTGCAGCAGGCGTCACCATCGCTAGCGTTATTGGTGGATGTTTTATCGGGGTTGGCCTTATTCAGCTATACCATGCCGTAGGCATTCCACAATGGGGTGACAAACTTTGGTATGTTGTCAGTGCGTTACTCTATACCATTGGCGGTATATTGATCTTAGCTGAACCTTTTGTTGGCGTGCTAACCATTACAGCCTTGATGATTAGCATCATGATGCTTAACGGTATCACTCGCATGATATTTGCTTTCAGTAATCGTAATACTATGAGCGGTTGGGGCTGGATCGCAGTTGGCGGCTTGATATCCACAGCGATTGCCAGTTACTTTTTCAGTTTAATGAATGATGCCGATTTTTCTTTATCTATATTGGGTATTTTTGTTGGAGTGTCATTTATATTCGAAGGCATTAGCTTTATTTTCATCGGTTCTGAAGTGAAAATAGCCGCTAGCGAGTAATCAACACGCAACAGATAAAACAAAGCCCAGATAGTGATATCTGGGCTTTGTGTTTAAAAACCTTTATTCATCGATACAGAAACTTAAGAGGTCATTGCCGCCTTAACATACACGTCGAAGCGGTTCTTTTTCTGAGCAAGTACCATACTCGGTTTGACTCCATCAAGATCTTCGGCGTAATCAGGGCGCTTCACCACCACACGTTTTGTCGCTAATTCGCGTGCTGGTTTAAGCAGGCCGTCAGCATCAAGATCGGCACCCACTAGAGTTTGAAATACTCGCATCTCTTTCTTAACTAATGCTGATTTCTCACGGTGAGGATACATGGGGTCAAGATAAACGACATCCACTTCGGTGCCTGATGACTTAGCGGCATCTGCTAGTGCATCAATACTTGAGCCATGAAATAGACTCATACGCTGTTGCATCCAGTCGCCAATCTCACTGTCTTCATAAGCGCGCCGCAGTCCGTCTTCTAACAGTGCCGCCACCACGGGGTGACGTTCAACCATAATCACTTTACAGCCTAGGCTTGCAAGCACAAATGCATCACGACCAAGGCCTGCAGTGCCATCAACAACCGTCGGAGTAATGCCTTGTTTCAGCCCAACGGCTTTTGCAATTGATTGACCACGACCGCCACCAAATTTGCGCCTATGAGCCACGGCCCCCGAAACAAAATCAACGCTGATACCATCTAATTTAGGTTCATCGCGCTTATATAGGCTTAACGTATTGTGTTCAAAGCGCAATTCAAATTCTGCATCATCGCTATAGGTTAGCCCCCAGCGTTCACAGGCTGATTCTAAAGTTGGGAAATGGCGATTGAAAAAAATACTAATCACTATCAAGCTCTGTTTCTGAAAATAGGCATAGCAATAATAGCACTCATCACTGCTGTATCTACAGTACTATTCACTATCCAAGAAGACTCTATTATTCAAACTCTGTAGGATACTGTGAAGCAAGCTCGACATGTTTTGAGTGCGCTCACTCTCTTTTAAGCAATACTCAACTTGCAAGAGTTACTTATAGCCTATTAAGCAAACTGCATAGCACTATCAAAAACCATCACTTTGCTCGAAATAGATTGGAGAGAATCTCAGAAAAAAGCATGGCACTATGGGCCATGCTTCATTTGCTCACTGTCAATGTAAATTCGCGATTAATTGCGACCAGGCATGCCATCGACACCTGGAGCTGTGCCAGGCTCGGTGCCTGGACCTGGAGGACAAATAGTCCCTTCGTTGCTAGGCGCACCAGTACCAGGTGCGTTTCCAGGTTGAGATGGATCTTCGCCTGGCGGGCAAACAGTTCCTTCTGTTGGAGTTGAAGCGCCAGCGCCTGAGACCAAGGCCAAATCTTTCAAGTCTAATACTTTCATTTTTACTTCCCTTATTGGATAAAATATACCGTGCGGTATATTACAAAGATATCCCAGCAAGAGAAGTTGTCAACGCTATCATAATCAACATGAATTTATCTTTAAAACAGCGTAACTATCTTCAATTTCGCCATACGAAAGTATTAAATAACTAACATCGCCCACTCAGCAGTCAACTGGACTGATTCAAAGATAAGTAGATTTTTAGCAATAATGCTAAATACCTGTCCAGTTGAGTGCCTATTCAACTACTCAATGTAAAGTCTCTTGTCTAATAACCCCCCCCCCCCCC
>NZ_JBFRIY010000064.1:6008-19114 GCF_041468565.1 Shewanella sp. 10N.286.54.B9 | reverse complement strand
CCCCCCCCCCTATAGCGCCCTGTAATCTGCTTTTTAAGTGCTTACGCTTGGTAAGTTTCAATCTAAAGCAGTCACAATTGGCTGAATGAGTGAGTGCATTGTCTCATTGGCTATGTCGCAAGTTCAAAACTAGAGCATGTCTCAATAAGTAAGTGTTGATTAAATATACCTGTAGCATGCTCTCCTTAGAAAGATGAGACCCTGTTTCTTATCTAACCATAATTAGGTTTATACAAAAGCACACCTTTCAACCTGAGCACTTTTCATACTGATTCGCCACTCGCTGTTAATCTGGGATTTACAGCAATTACCACAACGATGACTAACACCAATAAGTTACAGAATTGTTAAATTTATTATTTAATATTGTATACTTTATGCTAACCTAAATAGGTACATCGACTCTCTTCACATCTCTAGCAGTTCAGCCTTGCAAAGAAAACGCTAAAAAAAACAGTGAGACGTAAGGTTTAGGGGAGCTGCTTAATATTCAATTGAATAAGGAATTATCAGTGCCAAATCACAAGCTTAAAAATCTCGCGCTACTATCAGCTTTGGCGGTTTCGTTCTCTTCCGTCGCTGAAGAAGTGAAACTGTTCAATAACGCAATCAACTTTGAAAGCTCTGCCAATCAGCTCAATGTTGAAAGAGGTCAGCGCTCGACTCCTCAAACTATTGAGCTTAACCATGCACTAGACAACGCATTAGAAGTCGGTAACTACCTAAAGTTCACCGTTGATAATCTAGATGTACAGATTCAGTTAACAAAGGTCACTGTAAAAAATAGCGATCTAACCTATATTGATGGTCGTTCCAATGATGGCTCAGCAAGACTATCTATGGTTAAGTCGAAAGGTAAATACAGCGCGAAAATCTATCTAGGCCACAGCGGTTACCTATTAAGCTCATCAGCTAACGGTGGCTATACATTAAGTAAATTTGTTGAAGATAACTCACCTGTAGACTCTTCCGACCGTCCGGCTAGCAAAAGTTCGCCAGAGAGTCGCTCATCAGTTAATGGCCGGGAAGGCCTTGCTGGTATGGCTGCTTTTAACAGTGTAGCCATGGCTGCGAATGATCGTGAAGTGACGATTATTGTAGCCTACACTGCAAAATTAGCTACAGAGGTCGGTGATGTTGCCGCTTATATCGCACTAATGGAAAAAGACACCAACGATAGCTACATAGCCAGTGGTATTGATGCAACCGTTAATATCGTTCACTCTTACCAAACTGGCTATGTCTCGACTGGTGATATGTCAGAAGATAACTCTGTCATGCTTAACCAAGCGACTAGTGACTGGTTACTAAATCCAAATCCATTAGCACCGAATGGTTATGGGGTCGAACTCAAGAGCTTGAGAGACCAACATAGCGCTGATGTTATGGTGCTTTTAACTGACAAGAATGCGAGCTCTCCATGGGCCGGCTGGGCAGGTGAAGTCGGTGCAGATCAGAGCAATGCACTTTTTACAATGAGTAGTTGGGGAACCTTTAAAAATACCTTTGCTCATGAACTCGGTCACCTTTTTGGTGCTCGTCATGACACCGCAGCTGATAGTACTAGCACTCCATATGCATACGGACACGGCTTTTGTAATGCCAACAATACTTGGCGCACCATGATGGCAACTTCTACATCTTGTACTGGTACTCAGCTAAACGCTTGGTCTAACCCGAACAAGGTCTATGAAGGCTATACAGGTGGTACCGCAGATTTAAATGATAACGCACGCCTCCACAATGAAAGAGTGACAACGCTATCAGCATTCCGTACTGCAGCTCACAACCCACCAACCGCGACCATCACTGTAGCAGCTGAAGCATCTGAGCTATTAGCTGCGACATTTGAAGGCCAAGCTAACGACACAGATGGCAATATTGTCTCAACACTTTGGGATTTTGGCGATGGTGTCTACCATAATAAGCCATACGCTGAAGGTTATAGCGCGACCCACACTTATCAGTTTCCAGGTACTTATACCGCACGTTTCACTGCAACGGATAATAACGGTTTAATCAATACCACCACTCAAGATATTACAGTCACGGCGCCTACAGGCTCTGGTTACTGTTCGGCTAAAAGTGGCAATTCATTTTACCAGTACACATCCAGTGTTAACGTTAATGGCCTAACGCATACTTCTGGCTCTCGACTTTATACCGATCAGACTGAACTAACACCGTTCACTATCCATACTAACACTCCAACAGGTATTGAATTGGTCCAAGGCACTAGAAGCAGTAGCCATGGGCCTTATTCAGATCACTGGGCAGTGTTTGTTGATTTAAACCAGAACAACAGCTTTGATGATCCGGGCGAGCGCTTACACTTTTCAACACCAAGAAACCCATCATCTCGTGAGCCGATGTTAGCCAGTATCACCATCCCAGATACGGCCTTGGCTGGTGTAACACGTATGCGTGTTATTCAATCTGAAAAAGTACGCGCGGGCGAAACTGAGCTGGGTGCTTGCGGTGACGTTGTATTTGGCGAAGTAGAAGACTACAACATCAATATTATAAAAGAACCAAGCCCTGCAAATTTTGCAGCAAATATTACTACTGATAACTTAACAGTAAGTTTTGCCGACGGCTCTGCGAGCAACTCAGATATTGCATCTGTTGAATGGGACTTTGGTGACGGTTACTACAGCCAATCAAGCACTAGCACTTCATTTAACCCAGAGCATACATACTCATTTGCAGGTAGTTATACAGTTAAGTTAACCGTTACCTTAAAAAATGGCGACAAGCATACGCTAACTAAGGTTGTCGAAGTAACTGCGCCTGCAGGTCAAAACTACTGTAGCGCTTATGCCTTTAATTCTAAGTTCCAATATACAGCCAACGTGACAGTTAATGGCGTCAGTATCGACTCAGGCTCTGCCGGTTACACAGATCATACTGCAACTGTGTTACCAATTAACTACGGTGACAATACTGTTTCGTTCCGTCAAGGGGCAACAGGTACCGACACTTCCTACAATGCTGAATGGAAAGTCTATATCGATATGAACCAAGATGGCTTATTTGCAGAAGACGAAATAGAGAATGTGGTCTATTGGATCAATGCAGATACTAGCAACGCTATCGAACGTCCGTTTACAGTGCCAACCACAGCGCTAACCGGCAAAACAAGAATGCGTGTAGTGCAAAGCTACGAAAAAATCACCACCTCTTGCGGCCGTATTACCTGGGGTGAAGTTGAAGACTTTACCGTAGAGCTAAAAACAGATACGACTGACCCAGTAACGCCTTCAGATTTAGCGAATGGTGTCACTAAAACGGGAATTAATGTTGCTTCTAAAGAGTCTAAAACCTTTACATTTAACGTACCTGCCGGTGCCAAAAATGTGAATGTTCATATGGGCGCAGGTACTGGAGACCCAGATCTATACGTACGTTTTGGTGAAGCTGCGACTGATAACGTTTACGATTGCCGTCCATATACAGGTGGCAACCGCGATGAAACTTGTGACAGCTCTAAACTAACCCAGTCAGGTGGGCTTTACTATGTGACAGTGAAGGGCTACTCAGCATCCGACAATGTAACCCTCACAGGTACTTATGAAGATGGCGGTGTTGTCGACCCGGATCCAACCCCGACACCAACGCCAAACGCGTGTGCGACATTAAACCCGCAGACTCGTGGCAACGTGACTGATGGACAAGCCGTTTGTTTAGGTGGCAATCAAGTTTACCTCGGTCTTTATGTTCCTGCAGGTCAAACTCTGTTGACTCTTAAAACCAGCGGTGGTGACGGTGATGCAAGTCTCTACCAATCAGCATCCGGCTGGCCGAGTACAAGTAATAACCAAAACTCTTCAGTTACAGCTAACAGCAATGATGAAGTAATCACTGTAACTAACCCACGCTCAGGATGGCATTACTTCCTGATCAGCGGACAGGGAACAGGTACCGACTTTGTTGCTGACTACCAGTAATAACAAAACGAGAAACAGAAAAACTAATTAGTCATAATTAGCATACTAAATGGCGACTCCTCTCCTGCTATCTAATTTACAGCAGGATGAGGAGAGCCATATTTAAATCACTCCCCCTCTTACTCTGCGCTTATTATGTCGATGGCTTCCATAAGACCCAATAAAACACCCTTCCTTTTTGAACCAGCCGTAATAATTAAACACCAATAACATACATGCTCGAATGACTATATTTACAATCAATTACTGACGCTCTGTCGAGCTAGTTTTACACCGAGTAAGCCTGCAAAAACTGCACCTGAAGTAGATTAAATCCCGACAGAAACCTGCACTTTCAAGTGGCTTAAGATATACTTTGCGCTTCTTACAATCATTGACAAAGAATTCTCATGTTAAGTTACCGTCACGGCTATCACGCTGGCAATTATGCCGATGTTCTTAAGCACGCTATTTTGCTACAAGTGCTGAAATTGATGCATAAAAAAGACAAACCGATGGCTTATATTGATAGCCACGCTGGTGCTGGCGGCTATGCACTTACCGATGAGTTTTCTAAAAAGACGGGTGAGTATTTAGACGGTGTCGCCAGATTATGGGATCGCAATGACCTACCTGAGTCTTTAGTGCAGTACATCGCGGACGTAACGCACTTTAATCAAGGTAAACAAGAGTTAGAGTTTTACCCTGGCTCTCCTGCGTTTGTTGATATGAACATGCGCCAAAAAGACCGCATGGTATTACACGAACTGCACGGTACTGACTTTTTAACATTGGATGAGCAGTTTACCGGTGACAGACACGTAAAAGTGATTAAGGGCGATGGCCTTAAAGGTATGATTGCAGCAGTGCCACCACTAGAGCGTCGCGGCGTAATTTTAGTTGACCCTAGCTACGAAATTAAAACCGACTACCAAGATGTCGCTAAAGCGATTATCAAGGCGCACAAACGCTTCTCTACTGGCGTATTTATGCTGTGGTATCCAGTGGTCGACCGCGCGCAAACAGAAGGTATGCTTAAGCTGCTTAGCGATAGCGGCATTAAAAATCAGTTACGTATCGAACAGTCAATTAAGCCTGATAGCGATGAATTTGGCATGACGGCAGCGGGGTTATGGATTATCAACCCACCTTGGCAGTTAGATACTATCGCTAAAGAGATGCTCGACTATCTTGAGCGACGAATTGGACAAAACGGTGGTAAAACAGTGGTAAAGCAAGAAGTGCCCGAGTAGTTTTCCGCCACTCACAGATTAAATATAGCAGCCCATCTAAGTCATTAGCATGGGCTGTTTTGATTTAGTCACAATATCAGTCTGTATGCGCCACATACTGTGCCGGCTCCATGCATTCATCGTTATCATTAGCCTCTCGAACAAAAATCCCGATAATGGCAGTAAGGATACTGGTCTCTACAATATGACTTTCGCCACTTGAATAGCCTCTTTCATCTTGTTTCGTTTTATCATGGGCTGTGGTGACAAAGTCGCAACCGGCATTCATGGCGGTCCGTGACGAGCAAGCGACCGAACTAATACCAATCAGCAGCGTTAGCAATATCGCTGAAATCCTTTTCATATTTTTCCTTTATAAAATGACTAAAAAAATGCACCCGCTGCACCAGGGAAAACAACAGGACTGACATTGCCATTGGCGCTGACACTGGCCACACCAAACAGGTAGTTATCTATGACCATGTTATCTAGAGTAAATTCAGTCTTATTGCCGACATAGCGGCTGTGGGTCCATTCTGACTCAGTGGTTAGTCGCCAGTACACCCGATAGCCTACAACATCTTTTTGCGAAGCATGAGTCCAATTCAAAGTCGTGCTCGGCGATACCTGACCTTTAATGCTAACCTCTGTTGGCGGCGCGGGCGCCCATGCCATTGAAGCCAAACTAATGGCATTGAGTGCAGTTAGTTTGGCATTAAAGTTGAAGTCGACACCTTCGATAACATCACCGTAGGCGATACCATTCTCAACACGAATATCTTGGTGTTGGCGGTTATAGTTCTCATTAGTTTCCATTATCCGCACCGCAGGTAAACCCGCTTTGTTAAATGGTAAATGGTGACCACCACGACCAAATCTGTCTAAACGGTACACCAACATGACATCGAGGTTTGTCATGTATTGATCGGCCAGCGTTTTGATTTTACGGGCAAGGTTACGTGACGCTGAATCGTTTTCACCGCCGCTAAAATAGCGCTCTCTGGCCTCATCTTTGGTTTCTGCAATACGTACACCTTCAGAGAAAACCCGCACCGAGTGATTATCGATAACGCCGTTAATTCCTTCAATATTGCCAATCATGTCGTTGTTCAAAACGGCCTGCACCTGCCAGCCTTTATCTTGCGCGTATTGCGCTAATGTTGCGCCGCCATATAAGCCCTGCTCTTCACCTGAAAGCGCGGCGTACACGATACTGCCGTTAAATTGATATTGCGATAACACTCGCGCCGCTTCTATGGCTCCTGCGACACCAGAGGCATTATCGTTGGCTCCGGGAGAGATTGAGGTCGCGTTCATCACATCGGTGACTCGCGAGTCGATATCGCCACTCATCATCACCACGCGTTTAGGATCTGAATTGCCGCGTTGAATCGCAATAACATTGACCACTTCAGTCGGGTTTGGGATACGTTTTCCCGTAACCGTATCACCGAGGGTGATCACCTCTAAACAACCACCGCAAGCTTTAGATATCTGCTCAAATTCAGCTTTAATCCAACGTCTTGCGGCACCAATGCCTTGAGTGTCTGACTTTGTATCAGATAGCGTATGTCGAGTACCGAAACTAACCAGCTTTTCAACATCGCTATGCAAACGTGTAGCGCTTGGCGCAGTGGCAATATCATACAGTCGCATATCCTCTTCTGAGGGGGCAACATGTGATTCAGCGGCAATAGTTACCGTGGCCACAACAGTCAATGCGACAGTCGTTAAAGGCAGTAGGGAGCGACGAAAACAAGCAGTTAGATCTATATTCATTGCAGAGGTCTTTTGTTGTTATTTTACGCACCACTTTAGCAAATCAACGTCACGAATAGCCAATGGTAATGCGCTCAATTGTTAGCAGGTATGTCGGTGAATAAACGCTAGCGGCATCAACCACAGCTTCAGGCTGTTTTACTCAGTTATGCTGCGCCTCTCCAGCAACTATCGAAGATCCAGCTAGTATTATACCCGTACTACCTGAAGATGCTCGTTTCAGAGGCATTGTGCCAGTTCAATTCTAGGCGCATTGATGTAGAAATGGTTATTCCCTTTTAAGTGAGTGCAACAACGAAGTGGGCTGGCACAAAGCCTTCTGCGATGGGCTTTAATGGACTTTACTCTGTGTTATTGATTTTACTAAGGGAACGACCATTAATCGCAATCAATGCCTTGATTAAAACCCATTAAATTCCCACTGAACCCTGCATCTTCAAGTAGAACGGGTATAACTGTCGGCAAGTAAGAGATCTAATTCTTTAAAAAACCAACGCATTACTGGGCCAATTTCTTTATCGCGGCGATTTACCACACCAATTTCAACCAACAGCGGATCGGGAATATACTCAGTTGATAGCAGTGCTAGCTCATTAGAGTACCATTCTGTTTTTGCCACATGCTCTGGTACAAGTGCCCAACCCACGCCTTGTAATACTAAAGCGACAATGTAGTAGTAACTATCGATATACCAATAGCTTGGTGAAAGAGGCTGACTTTGTGATTGGCCTGTACGGTCACAAATAGCCAATTGCCGGTGTTGCATTAACTGCTCTAATGTAGGCGTGCGGCTCTGGCCGAGTGCATGCTTGGGCGATACCACCAAGCTATGTTTGAATTGCCCAATGGACATGAATTCAAGTGCATCAGGTAACAATGCAGTATGAAACATTATGCCAATGTCCGCTCGCCCTTCATCGACCCATAAAGCAATATCTTCTTGAGAGCCATTAATAATGGTGAGCTTAAGCATAGGGAACTGGGTTGATACTCGTAGGAAAAAATTCTCAAATGCGTTAACAGGCACCGCTTCGTCCATTGCTACCGTGAGTGTTACTTCCTCACCTAAAGTGGCGGTCATTGCGCGAGCATGTAAACGTTGGCACTGGGCAAGTACCGCTTGCGCTTCAATAAACATCTCTTCGCCAAGCGCAGTCAGTATTGGCAATTTAGCGCTACGATCAAACAGCTCAAAACCAAGATCGGCTTCTAGATTACTGATTGCCGTGCTGACCCGAGACTGTGCTTTACCCATGCGCCGCCCTGCCGCAGAGAAAGAACCTAATTTAACCGAGTACACAAAGGCGTTTAGTTCATCTAATGTCCAGTTCACCACAATCTCCTATATCAAAAACAGATAGAAACTAACTTTGTTCAATCTCAATAGCAGAGTAACCTGCCCACATTCCTACTTCAACACTGTAAAAGTAATGTCAGTATTCACACCAACATCAGCGCAAGACCAATCCATTAAGAAAACGTTCTGGCGTTATACTTTGCCTGCCATTGCAGCGATGTTGGTCAATGGCTTATATCAGATTGTTGATGGAATCTTTATTGGTCATTACATAGGTTTTGAAGGCCTCGCAGCCATTAATATGGCCTGGCCTGTTATCTACTTTATGGTCGGCTTTGGCATTATGGTCGGTATGGGTAGCGGTGGTCTATTGTCGATACAGCGCGGTAAAGGTGATTTGAGCACAGCGCCAACCATACTGACCAGTAGTATGATTGTCATGCTGCTATTATCAGCTGCTTCCACCATCATCATCTTACTGACCAGTACCTACTTACTGCAAGCCCAAGGCGGCATGGGTACGACGCTACAGATGGGACAAGACTACATCGAGGTATTTACTTGGGGTACCATTGCAACAGTGCTAGCAGCTGCATTGCCCTTTTTAATTCGCAACGATGAAAACCCTAATTTAGCGACAATACTGATGGCCTTAGGCGCTGTTATCAACATCGTATTAGACTACCTTTTCATTGGTATTTGGGATATGGGATTAACCGGCGCCGCGGTTGCGACCATAACGGCTCAAATCACTATCTGCCTGATAGGCTTAGGTTACTTTTTATCGGGTTACAGCAACATAAAGTGGCCAGCAAAGTTCACCCTATTCAACCTAAGCTTTAGTCGGCAAATACTATTACTTGGCTCATCCAGCCTGTTTATGTACCTATACACTAGTTTTGTATTTGCACTACATAACCGTTTATTTATGGATTACGGTTCGTCTATCACTGTCGGTGCTTTTGCTATTGTCGGTTATTTGATGGTGCTGTATTACTTTGTCGCCGAAGGGGTTGCCGAAGGACTACAACCACCTGTGAGTTACTATTACGGCGCAGAGCAGCATGAAAATATCAGCAAGATGCTCAAGCTGTCAGTCAAAGTGACTTTTATTGCTGGCATTAGCTGGACCTTGTTACTCAATCTTTTGCCAGAGCTAATGGTTGGCCTATTTAACAGTGAAGATCCGGTATTAATATCGACGGCAGTGGATGGGATCCGTATGCACCTATTTGCAATGCCGCTAGATGGCTTTATTGCGCTAGCTTCGGTGTATTTTATGGCGACAAACCAAGGTAAGAAGGCGTTGATAGTGGCCTGCAGTAATATGCTAATTCAGCTGCCATTTCTGTACGTTTTACCCAAAATCATCGGGGTAGATGGGGTATGGTTAGCCATGCCGCTGTCAAATATAACCCTGTGTTTGGTCGTTATGCCTATGGTTTACTTTGACATCAAGCAGCGCCAAATTAAGGGCAACTCAACAATGAGTATCCAACAAGCTGCGACTGCATAATACTCAACAGTACTTGGAAGGCCTTTCTAGGTTTTACGATAGCGCTGCAGCAAAATGTTGACCCGTTCGACATAAGCTTTAGTTTCAGCAAAGGGTGGCACCCCTTGATACTGCTCGACTCTAGATGCCCCTGCATTATAAGCGGCACAAGCCAAGGTGATGTCACCATCAAAACGCGCCAAAAGCTGAGCTAAATAACGGCTGCCAGCCTGAATATTCTCACTCGGTTTAAAGGCGTCGCTCACTCCGAGTTCTTTTGCGGTTGCTGGCATCAACTGCATTAGACCTTGAGCGCCAGCCTTAGAGATTGCAGATGCTTTAAAGGAAGATTCAGCATGAATAACCGCTCGAATTAACGCGGTTTCTAGCTGATAAGTCCGCGCAGCGAGACGAATGTCATCTTTATACTGCTGGGTATATAACGGTATCGATTGCCAGTTAATATTTGAGTTGGGTTTGCAGGCGTAACAGTCATATACGCGTACTTGGTAATGACCCGTCTCTGGTGGCCTGTCGGAAAAAACCACCACTCCAGCCGCATTTTGATAATGGTAAACCTTACTTGGTGCAGCTATAGCGGGTTGAGAGCGACCGCTTTTTGCGCTACTACCCAATACACTTTTGTTAGAGGGTTTAGCCACAAAATGTGGCTTACTGCTTTGTGCCCAGCTATAAAAGCTAAAAAGACTAAGCGTACATAGCAGCAAAGCTTTAATCATAACCCTAACGACCTATCTAGCTTTAGCAGGTCTACAATCGCGAACAGTTGCTTCATCTCTTTGTTTATTTGGCTAAATTCATACTCAAAAGTCGCCCCTTTGAATATCGACGCCATCTCAAAACGATTATCTTTACTCTGCAACATAATCAGTAGACGGTCTTGATAAAAAGCACATTGGATCTTGTTATCAAAGCTTGCAGATAATGCCTGTAAACGCTCCATAAAGGTCACCGTCAGTAGGAATCTCGCTTCTATTTGATCGCTAGAGAACACATCAAACTGTTTTTCAAAAATAGGATCTTCAAGTTTTACGCGCTCAAGTCCCTTAAAGCTTCCTGATAAGAAATTGATCAGCCCACCACGATTCTTAACCACCACAGTATGACCATCAAACGGTTTGTGGCTGCTAAGCTCAACCATCACCCCTCTAAAAACAGTCTGAGTTTCGGTGCGTTTATCACGCTGTACCTGTTTAGTCAGGTGTAGCTCATTGAGCGCTATTTCAACGCCTTTATAGGTGCCTTGTACATAATCGTCGAAGTGAGCATTATCATAATAAGGCAGAATTTTAGATGCCTTTAATTTACTCAAACTCATTTTGTGCTCACGACTAAAGATAAAGTCACTGCCAAAATACTTAAATATTTGCGGATAAATTCGCTGTTTGACGTCCTGTTTATAGTGTTTGATTGGACGATATAGCCACCATATAAAGGGCAGTAGCAATACCACCAGCGCTAAATAAAACAGCTCCGGTACTGAACCAAGATTAAGCATAGGTTTAAACATTAAGGCTAACAGCAGCAACGCTGCATAGATGGCAGCGCTTAAGTACAGCCTGCCACGGCAGGCTTTAAGGCTCGCGACTCGTGCGCTTTCAAACTTACTGGTTAGCGGTTCAATATGTTGTTGGTAGTGTGCTTTAAATGCTTCAAGCTCACCACTCGGTGCCTGCAATCTGTCACCGCTACGCAAGGCCTTGATCTGTGCGCCAAAAACAAAACTAAAGATATTCATAAAGTAACTATGTTAAATCGTATTTATTGGGTAAGACGCTTATGCAATTGCCAAAGCGTTTGTTTGCTCTGCGTTACTTTAAATAGTCAGCCGCATCTACGGGGGCTTTCGCTGCTTCATCAGCTTCGTAAAAAGGCATCACTTTTACATTTGCAATTGACGCAATGATTGAACCAGGGAAAATTTCAACGGCGGTATTGAGTTCAGAAGCGGCGCTATTATAAAAACGACGTGCGGCAGAAAGCTGTGCTTCAACTTCATTATAAGTTTGCATGGCTTGTAGCATGGTATTGTCTGAACGAAGTTCAGGGTAATTTTCAACGCTTACCATAAGTTGCGACATTTTTTGATTCAGCTGTTCAGATACTTGCAGATGCTTTTTTACGGCATCAGGGTCAGTGTCGCTATAGCCCGCTACTGCTTGTGTTCTAAGCTCGGTGATTTCAGTCAGTAATGACTTTTCATGGTCCATAAACTTTTGCGCTATCTTCAATATATTTGGCACTAAGTTCGAACGTTTTTTTAGCTGCACATCGATGCCTGATAATGCTTCTCGACCCGTATTGCGTTTTTTAATTAAGCTGACATACCAGAGGTAAGCAATGATCACTGCCAAGCCTAAGCCCAATAAAATACCTTCCATTACTACATATCCTTATCGTTGTTATTCGTGCCTTTCTATCGAGGCATCTTCACCAATACGCTGAGAAACTTACAATTTATCGCGTGACTATTGGCTTTAATAGCCACACTGTTACTTATTTAGCCGCCAAAATCCAGCCTAATAGGCTAACTAAGTTGCATTTTTTGTTGGTGTTTTTTAACTCACAATTCACGTTGTTGGCCTAATTAAGCCGATAAAATCACATTTCACTGCTTAATAGTACTGGCTTATCATCATTAAATGATTAGGTTTGCCAAATAACATTAACCGACCAAATTACCAACAGCAATTAAAATTAATCATATTTAAATCAGTAACTAATGACAAAACAAAACTAGTGCATTTTTGTACAGCCTTGCAATCAGGTTGCTATTCATTGCCAATGTATAAAGAAATTAGTGATGTATTGGACTATTAAAGCCTAAAAACCGGCATTAAGGTTTGAAAAGCTGGCTTAACGACCTGCTCACGGAACTTAATGCACCAGACTCAAACTCGCTTACTTTTCATTCAGCAAGGATACAGTTACGAGCGACTATAATCATCACATCCCAAGCGACATTGTTAGACAATCAATCCCTTTTTTGGACTCATTTAATATGAGTCCTTTTTTTTGCCTGAATTTACTTAAAAGTACCCACTAAGCACTTGTTTCAACATGAATAACTGTTCATCTAATCTGTCGTTAGTGTTCAGCTTTGATACAGCTTGTAGGCGCTATATTAGAGTCATCCCCAACGGACAGTTATTTTGTAAGTTTTACCGAACATTGTTAACCAATCAATCCCTTTTGGACTCATTCAACATGAGTCCTTTTTTTTGGCCGTTAATAATGACTAACACATTGTTTAAACATGAATAACTGTTCATCTAAACTGCCTTTAGTGTTCAGCTTAGATACAGCTTGTAGGCGCTATATTAGAGTCATCCCCAACGAACAGTTATTTTGTAAGT
>NZ_JBFRIY010000064.1:5083-5226 GCF_041468565.1 Shewanella sp. 10N.286.54.B9 | reverse complement strand
TTTTTTTTATTTAAAATATTGACTAACACATTGTTTAAACATAAATAACTGTTCATCTAATCTATCTTTAGCGTTCAGCTTTGATACAGCTTGTAGGCGCTATATTAGAGTCATCCCCAACGGACAGTTATTTTGTAAGTTTT
>NZ_JBFRIY010000064.1:0-4317 GCF_041468565.1 Shewanella sp. 10N.286.54.B9 | reverse complement strand
TTTTTTTTATTTAAAATATTAACTAACACATTGTTTAAAAATGAATAACTGTTCATCTAAACTGCCTTTAGTGTTCAGCTTAGATACAGCTTGTAGGCGCTATATTAGAGTCATCCCCAACGAACAGTTATTTTGTAAGTGCAACAACCATTGTTAACCAATCAATCCCTTTTGGACTCATTCAACATGAGTCCTTTTTTTTGGTTTATTTTTGTTCTCCTTCACCTCTATAGATTTCCCCCCCGTATTAGCAATGCCGAGTGCCAATAAGCTTTACAGCCCCTTTTAAGGTTCAATTAATTTTTGTTATCCATCATGCAAGGTCAATTTACATATCTCCCCATAGATATAGCGTTTCGACTACAAAATAGATGTTTCAGAGCAACCTAAGCTGACTCAATAACAAACATAAGAATAATTAGACAATTGAAGGAAGATCACATGAGTACCGATAAAGGCGAGAGCTTGCCTCTACCTAATGACCCACCCTCTAGTCCTGAGCAGAAACAGAGTGGTTGGTTTGTAAACTTCCTCAATGTTGTTGAACGTCTAGGTAACTTGCTGCCTCACCCTATTACGCTATTTGCACTGTTTTGTGCCGCGGTAGTGGTGATTAGTGGTATTGCTGGTTACTTTGAACTAACGGTTATTGACCCTCGCCCAGAAGGAGCCTCTGGTCGCAGCGCCGACGGTCTCATTCACGTTGTAAGCCTGATGAATGCCGAAGGCTTGCGTATGATCGTATCTAACTTGGTTACCAACTTCACAGGCTTTACCCCGCTCGGTACCGTGCTTGTTGCACTGTTAGGTGTTGGTATTGCTGAACGCTCTGGGTTGCTTTCTGCAGCTATGCGCTTATTGGTTATGGGTACATCAAAGCGCCTCGTTACCCTCACCATTGTATTTGCCGGTATTGTGTCTAACACCGCAGCTGAACTTGGCTATGTTGTTCTCATCCCAATGGCTGCGATGATCTTCCATTCACTCGGTCGTCACCCGTTAGCAGGCCTAGCGGCAGCCTTTGCAGGCGTTTCAGGAGGTTATAGTGCTAACCTGTTATTAGGAACCGTTGATCCATTGCTGTCAGGCATTACCGAAGCCGCCGCGCAAATGATCGATCCAGATTATCTTGTTGGCCCAGAGGTGAACTGGTACTTCATGTTTGTCTCTACCTTCTTAATTACCTTCTTAGGCGCCTTAGTTACCGAGAAAATTGTTGAACCAAAACTCGGCAAGTATGACCCAAGCGAAGCCGCTACTGATCTTAGCCAACAGAAAATGGATGGTGTAACAGACCTAGAGAAACGAGGCCTTAAGATTGCGGGTCTTGCGGTATTAGCCATGTCACTGCTACTTGCACTTACCGTGGTTCCTGAAGGGGCGCCGCTGCGAAACCCAGACACAGGGCTTGTAGCAGGCTCGCCATTCTTGAAGGGGATCGTCGCCTTTATCTTTATCTGTTTTGCTATTCCAGGCTTGGTTTACGGTAAAGTTGTTGGCAGCATGAAGCGTGATGTCGATGTGATTAACGCCATGTCTCACAGCATGAGCAGCATGGGAATGTACATCGTACTGGTATTCTTCGCTTCGCAGTTTGTCGCTTTCTTCAAATGGACTAACTTAGGCGCAGTACTTGCGGTATCGGGCGCTGATGCCCTTAATGCAATTGGGCTCACAGGGCCATTAGTCTTTGTGCTGTTTATTATGATGTGTGGCTTTATTAACTTAATGCTCGGCAGCGCCTCTGCTCAGTGGGCAGTTACCGCACCTATCTTTGTACCTATGTTAATGCTTGTTGGTTACGCACCAGAAACGATTCAGGCGGCGTACCGAATCGGTGACTCCGTCACCAACCTTATCACCCCAATGATGAGTTACTTTGGCCTGATTCTAGCGGTCGCTTCGCAATATAAGAAGAACCTCGGTATAGGCACATTAGTCGCCACCATGCTGCCATACTCAATGGTTTTCTTTGTTGGCTGGACCTGTTTCTTCTTTATCTGGGTATTCGGCTTTGGTTTGCCAGTAGGACCAGGCGCAGAGACCTATTACACGCCTTAGGGCTTAGACGCTAGCTGCTAAACAATAAGCATGCTGATAATTAGGCCGTATTTTCTATTATTAAATACGGCCTTTTTTATGGGGACTAGATGTTGGGCGCTAGAGTTGGGGACAACTCTCGAATATTTGAGGGTATAAGCACGAGTCATTGAGGTTTTGAGCTCTATTAGAGCGTATTGCTTTTGCCGACTTGGAAACTCACTTTTGGATAGGAATGCCTTAGTACAAAGAGTTTAAAGATCAGTACCGAGGTTAAAAAATACAGAGTAATTCAGCTGTATTGAGCTTTTGCAAGTCGCCGTGAATATATCCCTATAGGCTCTGCTAAATCGTCCATGATTTAGAAGCTTGCACAGCCTAAACCAGATGAATACCTAGCAAGCCTGTGGTAGTCGTTAACTCATTTTTGGACAAAAGTGAGTTAGAGCTGCAACTCTCGGATTGATGAATTTCATTAGGGAAAGTATGACAAACGGATATACGGTAACGCCCGCATAAAGTGCGGAGCAAGTTGGACGCTTTTTTGCGCCGTTTGTATTTGCAAAAAATCGGACAGCTTGTGGAGTCAGATTTAATGCGCTTGTTAGGAATACTCTACCATTTGCAACAACTTATCAAAAGATCCTGCGATTTCTGAAACGTAATAACCATCATGGTAGAAGGCATATACACCAAAAGAATTGGCATCTATAAACAAAAGGTCACCGTTTTCTTCACCAATTGCAATTCCACGGGAAAGTCTCTCTATTGTAAAATTTGAGCCACTTTCATTTTGAATAACATTGCCATGAAGAAATTCCTGAGCCGTAAGCAAAAACATTTTTAGCGCATGGATAAATGGAACTGGCTCAAGTCTATCGAGTGAAAAATCTGACTCTAGAGTAAGAGGCTCTTGTCCCTCCCAGTCAGAGGGAAGAACTGTAGCCATGAACCAATAGCAGTCTTGTATTTCTATTTCAAGTTCAGGCTCATCTTTGAGTAAGAAATCTAAATATGGTTTAGGTAATTCCAAACCATATTTTGAAATAGTTGAATTGAGTACCTGAGTCCGATTCATAGTATTCCTAACGCCGCGCTAAGCGGACTAAAATTGTGGGTTATAATGTGGAGCGAAGCGAAAGCTAAACCACTGTTTTAGTTCCGTTTAAGTGCCTTGTTAGCAGTTTTATAAACTACTGCTTCTACTACGACCGCTTTTTACTAGCCAAGACAAATATTCCACGCCGATATTTGTAATTCGAACATTACTTTCTTCATTAACAATAAGTTGCTTCGAATACAAATATTCTAAATAACTTTTAGGTGTCCATTCTTTTAATACATCAGAATTTTTAATAATTATATTTTGTGCAAACTCATCTACAAAAACAGGAGCTTTACCGTCAGGTATTGCATCATTTAATATGCGAAGTAATTCTATTTGGCTTGTGAAAATATCTTGGTTTAAAGCTTCAAAATTTAGTGAAATTTGAGTACCCGCAAGGTGCTTAATCAAAACTTTGGCGGTATCATTTTCACAATCAAGATTTCGTGCTTTTAAATCCCTTTTTATATGCTCTTCATACTCATTAATTACAATAGAATCTCCGATTCTATCCAATAATTTTTTTACTTCATTTTCGTTTTCTTTTTCTTTTTGCTCAATTTTTTGATTATTCGCTTTTTGTTGTTGTGGTGTTTCATGGTAATCACCATAAACATTAGTATGATTTTGTTCCTGCTTTTGACTGTTAGATATTGTTATAAGCTGGTTTAGTAAGGCTGTATTTTTTTGTTCTAGCTCTTTTACTGCCCCCTCTTTTTTCTTAACTTCTCTAGTTACTGAGATTAGCTTACCAACAGAAAAGTTATCAAAAGACTCTGACAATACTAATACTAATAAAATAGATATTAGGGTAATTATTCCAGAATTTATCTCACCTTCAGGTGCAACACAAAAGTAGTTGTAAAACACCATTGCCACTAACATCAAGCAAAAAAACACAATTAGTGTGCGAACAAATCCATTATTTTTATTACTCTGCTCTGACATGAGACTCCCTGACTGCTAACAGCTTATTCATTAGTCGCTCGATAACGTTCTTAGCAACTCGTTAATTTTTTAACAAGCTATCACTGCTAAGGCATTGCTGTAAATAGATAATTTCTAAGTTTAGATTACATAAACTGCCTTGTTGAGTGCGGAGAAAGAGAGCCTAGGTTGTTCAATAGGTCCGTGTATCACTTTTTTACATTTGTCATAAGGCTGATTTTTAT